>JANOSN010000201.1:0-10561 GCA_031415895.1 Polaromonas sp.
CTTCGTCTTTGGACACTTTTAGCACTTCAGCAACTTTTTCAAATGCTTGGGCCAGTTGGGCCGCATCGTTCACATCTAAATCTATACGCGTCCATTTCTCAGGGGCAGCGCGCCACTCCATCAGCGCTTGCGGCTTCAGGCGTGACTCAATAGGCAGCAGGCGCAGGCACGGCGGCACCTCTGCGTCCCATCCCAATTCTGTCGGGCACATGGTGGTGCGGCCTGCACTGGCAGGCATGATGCGGCGGCCATAGGATGCAAAAAATATCGAGTTAATCAGCTCAGATTTACCACGTGAGAACTCGGCCACAAATGCCACCATCACTTTGTCTGAGCGCATTTGGTTTTCTAGGCGCTGCAGGCGCTCTTCAACCGCCGAGTCAAGTAGCTCATGGTCGCGCATCCACTCAGATAAAAGCTTCAGGCGCAGCGCAAACTCGCGCCGCCACACGCCGTGCGAGTCAAACTCTTCGTTAAACGAAGGGGTAACTGAAGTTGTGATCACTGTACTGTCTACTTTAGTCTGCATATAGTTTCAATATAACACTGGGCATGGCTTTAGTACACCCCGAAAAATCTGGTCTTAACGGATCAAGAGAGCTAGTATTTCTGGCAATTAGAGCAAAAAAAACTGCTCCTTTGGCCTTGCTTGAGTAATTTAATCGGGGCTGCGCACGCCCTGCAGGCCTGCCCCGCACGGCCATACACATTGGCCTGCAGCTGAAAATAGCCCGTTTTACCGTCAGCACTCGAAAAATCACGCAAGGTACTGCCACCTTGACGCAAAGCATCTTGCAGCACCTGCACAATGGCTTGGTGCAGCCGTGCTGCGCGCGGTGCGCTGATGTTGCACGCACGCACGGTGGGCCTGATACCGGCCAAAAACAAGGCCTCAGAGCAGTAAATATTCCCCACGCCCACCACGATGTCGCCTGCTAATAACACTTGTTTGATAGCAGTTCTGCGCTGACGCAAAGCTGCATGAAAATGCTGCGCATCGAAAGCATCGGTCAGTGGCTCCACACCCAGGTTGACTAAAAGCTTGGCAGCCACAGGGTCATCTTGGCTTTGGGCATACACCACCGCACCAAAACGGCGCGGGTCATACAAGCGCAGCACACCGCGTGTGGTGGCCATATTGAAATGGTCGTGCTTGCCCATCGCAGGGGCAGTCGGTGAAAAATTCAGCGAGCCTGACATACCCAAATGCACCAGCAACAAGCCGTGGGGCTGGGCGCCGGGCGTTGCCAGGTCGATCAATAAATATTTACCGCGCCTGCGCACACCGGTGACCGTGCGGCCTTGCAGATCATCGGGGTCTATGCCCAAAGGCCAGCGCAGCGGCTTACCCATATCCACCGTACGGATTTGCGCTCCCTCGATACGGCTGGCAAAACTCAATCGGGTGACTTCAACTTCGGGTAATTCTGGCATGCATGGATTATCATCGTTCTATGACATTGCCTTTGCTTGCACTTTTAGCCCGCCCCATCACTTTTAACGCAGCTCAGCCACCAGAACGGCTTGGCATCAAGCTAATTGCCCTGCTGATGGGTTCTACATTGTTTGCCGTGTTACCCGCTTGGGGTCAAACCACCACCCTGCCCTCAGGCACCACTGCTACAGACTCAGTCAACAATTCCAAAATAGACAGTGAGCTGTTCTATCAACTTTTGTTAGGCGAGATGAATGTTAACAATGGCGATGCCAACACCGGCTTTGCTTACCTGTTAGACGCTGCCCGCAAAACTAACGACGCGCGCTTGTATGAGCGCGCCCTGGATGTAGCGCTTAACGCCCGCTCTGGCGAGGCAGCCCTACAAGCCTCGCGCGCCTGGCGCCAAGCCCAGCCTAGCTCTGTCTTGGCTAGCGAACGGCTGTTTCAGGTACTGGTCGCGTTAAGCCGGCTGCCCGAAAGCGTAGAACCACTGCGCGCTTTGCTGGCCAACGCACCGGCTGCCCAACGCGCCGGTGTGATTGCACGCGCTGCAGCGTCCTACAATCGCGCTGGCGACAAAAAGCTAGCCGCCACCACTGCAGAGCAAGCCTTTGCTGATTACATTACCACCAACTCAACCAGTACGGCCAACCCCGCGCTGGCAGCGCAAGCCTGGGTAGCAGTAGGCCGCCTTCGCTTAGCCGCAGCGGACGTACCGGGCGCGCTAGACGCAGCACGCCAAGCACAGGCGGCGCAACTGGGCTTTGATGGCGCAGCACTGCTAGCACTAGACATCATGGACCCTAAACAACCACTGGCTGAGACTTTGGTTAAACGCTATCTAGACGGCGACAAACCGCGCCACGAAATACGCATGGTCTACGCCCGCGTCCTGCTAGACACCCAGCGCAACGCCGAGGCCGCCGCGCAAACTCAAATAGTCACGCGCGATCAGCCCAGCTATGCCGATGCTTGGCTGGTGCAAGGCACCTTGCAACTGCAAGACAACCAGCTAGCGCAGGCAGATGCGTCGCTAAAACGTTATGTTGAACTGGCGCAAACCAAAGAAGGTGGCGATAGTTCTACCTTGTCGCCCGAGCGGCAACGGGGTTTAACACAAGCCTATTTGTCGCTGGCGCAACTGGCCGAGAAGCGCAAAGACTTTGCGCTGGCTGAAAGCTGGATTGCCAAAATCGATAGCCCCCAAGCTTTGGTCAGCGCGCAAAGCCGCCGCGCCTCTATCTTGGCCAAGCAAGGCAAGATGGACGAGGCCCGCAAGCTGCTGGCCAGCTTGCCCGACCGTAGCGACGAAGACCGGCGCATGAAAATTATGTCTGAAGTGCAGCTGCTACGCGACAACAAAATGTACCAAGCCGCCTACGACCTGCTGCAGCAAGCTATAGCCAGTTACCCCACAGAAATTGACCTGCTCTATGACCAAGCCATGCTGGCTGAAAAATTAGACCGCTTCAGCGAAATGGAGCGCCTGCTGCGTCAGCTGATAGCCGCCAAACCCGACAATGCGCAGGCCTACAACGCGCTGGGCTATTCGATGGCAGAGCGCAATATACGCTTGCCAGAGGCCAAGCAACTGATTCAAAAAGCGCTGGAATACGCCCCTGGCGACCCCTTCATTACCGACAGCTTAGGCTGGGTTGAGTTTCGCATGGGCAACTTAACGCAATCTATCCAAACTCTGCAAAAAGCCTTTCAAGGTAAACCTGATGCAGAAATTGCAGCCCATCTGGGCGAGGTGTATTGGATAGCAGGCCAGCGCAGCAAGGCCATCGCTATCTGGAAAGAAGGCATGCTGCTGAATGCCGAGAACGACACCTTGCAGCAAACGCTCAAGCGTTTGCGTGTGAAGCTGTGATGCAGCTAGGCCCGTGCAAGCGCTGGGCCCAGCGCGCAGGGCGACTAACTTGCCTGCTTATTACTATTAATTTGATAGCTGCTTGTGCAATAAATACTAGGACTAC
This sequence comes from Polaromonas sp., assembly GCA_031415895.1. GTDB lineage: Bacteria > Pseudomonadota > Gammaproteobacteria > Burkholderiales > Burkholderiaceae_C > JAAFIP01. Next base: position 3,418 of record JANOSN010000201.1, read on the forward strand.
AGGCCAAAATGGCAATATAAATGATGCCAATAGTGTAGTTAGCGGCCCAATCACCGGCCGCATCAGTCTGCTCGTGCAAAGTGAGCCTGTGCAGTCGTTTGCAGGCAGTTTTGAACTGACGGGCAGTGCAGATATCGGCAGCCTGACCCTAATCACCCCGCTAGGGTCGACTGCCGCCGTGCTGCGCTGGAGCCCAGGCTTGGCGCAATTAGACGACGGCAGCAATAGCCAAAACTACCCCTCAGTTGCAGCCATGATGCAGCGCACCACAGGCGCAGCCGTGCCCATAGGGGCTTTGTTCGCGTGGCTCAAAGGCCAGCCTATTGAGATCACAGGCTGGCAAGCAGATTTGTCGCGCCACAGCGAAGGCCGCATCAGCGCGCAACGCAATGACCCTGCCCCGCCTGCGCAGCTGCGCATTGCGCTAGATAAATAAGACGCTGCCCTGAGCATCACCGATTTTTGTATGCAAGCTCTGTACGACCTGCCAGCCCCGGCCAAGCTCAACCTGTTTTTGCACATTACTGGCCGCAGAGCGGACGGGTACCACTTGCTGCAGTCGGCCTTTATGTTGATTGACTGGTGCGACACGGTGCACCTAGAGTTGCGCGCCGATGGCAGCATTAGCCGAGAAGATCTGCAAAGCGGTGAGCCTCCACCATCCAACACCTACATGGCACACACCGAGGTTTTGCCCAGCGAAGACCTGTGCGTGCGTGCCGCGCGTGCCCTCAATGCAGCCACGGGTTCGCAAAAGGGTGTGCACATTCGCCTGCATAAGCGCCTGCCTACACAGGCCGGCATGGGCGGTGGCTCGTCTGATGCCGCCACTTGCCTGCTGGGTTTAAACCGGTTGTGGAATCTACAACTTAGCCGCGTGCAATTGCAGCAAATTGGCCTGCAATTAGGCGCAGATGTTCCGTTTTTCTTGAGCGGTGGTCATGCTTGGGTTCAGGGCATTGGCGAGCAACTAACGCCCATCAGTCTACCCCTAGCGCGCTTTGTGGTGTGCAAGCCACCCACAGGGGTGTCTACACCGGCAATTTTTGCGCATGCAGCCTTAGAGCGCGATTGTGCCCATGCTATAATCTCAGGCTTTGCTGTAACGCCCTACGACTTTGGTCGCAACGTTTTGCAGCCGGTAGCTGAACTGATCAATCCGCAGGTAACGCAAGCACTTAACGCACTGCGCCAACAAGGGCTTAGCCCACGGATGACTGGTTCTGGCAGTGCAGTGTTTGCTAGACTTTCGGGCGACGAAAATCTAGCAGCAGTGCCACCCGGTTGGCAGCAAAATGTGTGCAGTAATTTAGACGCTCACCCACTAGCTGATTGGGCGTTTAAATAGGTGGGTAGCACGATGGTGCTAGACGCTGTGCACACAGCAGTATGATGACAACGCAAATGGTCAGCGCAAGTTGACTTGCAAAGTTTTTGAGGTTAGTTTTGGGATTAGCGAAATCTAGTTCCTGTAGGGGAGTCGCCAAGTTGGTTAAGGCATCGGATTTTGATTCCGACATGCGAAGGTTCGAATCCTTCTTCCCCTGCCAAACCTATTGACTAGTCTTTTTCTTTTGAAAAATACTTTTTCACGCATCACATCCTATGAGCGCACTGCATCCTGACTTCATGGTTTTTACTGGCAACGCCAACCCTGTGATGGCGCAAGAGATTGCCGCGCATTTAAATATCAGCTTGGGTGCCGCCTCGGTAGGCCGCTTCTCTGACGGCGAAGTCACTGTAGAAATCAACCAAAACGTGCGCGCGCGCGATGTGTTTGTGGTGCAGTCTACCTGCGCACCCACTAACGATAACTTAATGGAACTGCTGGTGATGGTCGATGCGCTCAAGCGTGCTTCGGCCGAGCGCATCAGCGCCGTCATTCCCTACTTTGGCTACGCCCGCCAAGACCGTCGTCCACGCTCTACGCGCGTGCCTATCACGGCCAAAGTGGTGGCCAACTTGCTGCAAACCGTGGGCGTGTCGCACATCCTCACGATGGATCTGCATGCCGACCAAATTCAAGGCTTTTTCGACATTCCGGTAGACAACATTTACGCCTCGCCCGTCCTGCTAAACGATCTGCGCAAGCAAAACTACGAAGACCTGATCGTCGTATCACCCGATGTAGGCGGCGTAGTGCGTGCCCGTGCGCTGGCCAAGCAGCTGGGCTGCGACCTGGCCATCATTGACAAGCGCCGTCCTAAGGCCAATGTGTCAGAAGTGATGCATGTGATTGGCGAGATTGATGGCCGCAACTGCGTCATCATGGACGACATGATCGACACCGCAGGCACCTTAGTGAAAGCGGCTGAAGTGCTCAAAGAGCGCGGCGCTAAAAAAGTCTACGCTTATTGCACCCACGCCGTGTTCTCTGGCCCTGCCATTGACCGCATAGCTAAAGGCGATGCGCTGGACGAAGTAGTTATTACTAACACCATTCCGTTGTCTGAGTCTGCCAAGGCTTGCAACAAAATTCGCCAATTGTCTGTCGCCCCACTGATTGCTGAGACTATTTCTCGCATCGCTAAAGGCGAGTCGGTGATGAACTTGTTTTCTGAACAAGAAAATTTGTTTTAATATTATTTTCAAATGTTGCGCTTGAGGCAAACAGCTTCAAGTCACCAGGCTGGCAGAGCCTTTAAACCTGCCCGGCTGGTACGCCGTAAAACTACCAAGTTGCTGCCCGATGTGCAGAGTGCGAGCCGCAAGGTTTACACAGTATTTCGAGCAGCGTTTATTAGTCGAAGCATCACTGGTCGCGGTGCGCTTCTTTAGGAGTTAATTATGAAATTTGTCGCTTTTGAGCGCTCTAAGCAAGGTACGGGTGCGAGCCGCCGTCTGCGCATTACGGGCAAAGCACCTGGTATCGTCTACGGCGGTGCAGTTGAGCCAACTTTGGTTGAGCTAGACCACAACGCTTTGTGGCACGCCTTGAAAAAGGAAGCCTTCCACGCCACCATTTTGGACATGGAATACCAAGGTAAAGAGTCCAAAGTATTGCTGCGCGACGTGCAGTACCACCCCTACAAGCAGCAAGTGTTGCATATCGACTTTCAACGTGTCGACGCTAAAACCACGCTGACCATGAAGGTGCCTTTGCACTTCAAAGGCGAGGCTGATTCACAAGCCATTAAAACTGATAACTGCTTGGTTAACCACATTGCTAATGAAGTGATGGTGTCTTGCCTACCAGCAGACTTGCCAGAATTTATTGAAGTTGACTTGTCTGGCCTGAAAAAAGGCACCTCGCTGCACGTGAATGACCTGAAATTGCCAAAAGGCATCAAGGTTTTGACCAAAGGTAAAGTCAACCCGGTTATCGTGTCTGTGGTGGTGCAAGCTGCCGAAGAAGAAGTTGCTGCTGCGGTTCCTGCTGCAGACGCCAAAGGTAAAGCAGCCCCTAAAGGTGATGCCAAGGCCCCAGCAGCGAAGGCACCCGCTGCTAAGGCGCCAGCTGCAAAAAAGTAATTTAGATTATCTAGATTACTCAAAGCCCACTTCGGTGGGCTTTTTTTTGCCTTTCTAGTAGTGATTCAGGTCTTTAGTCCCAGTATTCATTAATCATATAGCTATTAAATAAATAGCATCTATTCATAACGCAAACTACCAAACAAGCCGTCTTTCTCATCATCAGGCCCCGCCGCAAAATACAGCGCGTTGCTGTCGCCCAAGCTCTCGCCGTTGCCAAACTGCAAACCCCACAGCCCTGCAATGGCCACTGGCTTATCGTCTGCCCCGCGCAAGTCATCAATGTATTGACCAGTGCTGATATCAAATGCACATATGCGCCCTGCGCCGCCAAAATTGCTGACCAGCAGTGCGCCCGATAGCTTGCCGAAATTGGCTGGTGCTACCGCCACGCCCCAGGGTGCGTTGAGGCGTTGATCGTCTGCGTAGATGCGCACCAAATTGCCGCTCAAGTCAAACTCTACTAACTTGCCTTTGTTGGGTTTGTTGCCGCCAGCAGCCTCGGCGGTGGCATCTAACGCGTCTTCTTCGGCAGCGTAAAAACTGCCCGGTGCAGCCTTGGGGTCAGGGTCAGCTTGGCTGAGTGCGTAGGCTACCCACACGCGTGCGGCTGCGCCCTCGCCCAAGGCTTGAATGTTAAACGGCACAGGGTCGCCTGGCACCACGGTTTTAGTGCCGTTGACTACGGGGCCACTGGCAAATGGGTTGGCAAAACCTTGCGTTGGCACTTTAGCCCAGGTTTTGTCTAACGTGACGATTTGAGGGTTGGCACCAAAGTCGGCCAGCCACATCGTGTCCCAAGTGCCCGGCTTAATGGCCACGCCAAAAAACGCGCTGCCATCGGCTGCGCCGTCGTATTTTTCTTCTGATGCGCCGTCTGCCCGCACAATGCTGCCGTCGGCTGCACGGTCGGTCCAGCCGGTAACTTTGCCTGAGTCGGTGACAAATACAAAACGTGCTGAGCCGTCAAACGCTGTGGCCGCAGCGCCTGTGCCCACGGTTTGACCGCTGATGCGAAAGTTAGTGTCAGCCACTGGTGTGCCAATCAGCGGCGCACCGTTAAACACTACACCTGTGATCTTGCCTGCACTGGTATCGTCTATCAGCGAATCAGCACCTGGCACTGTGACCTTTTTTAAACCGTCTTGAAACAGCGGCTGCAAGCTGGGTGTGGCTGAGGCTTTTACATCGCCTACATACTGCCAGCTGGTGCCGCCGCCGCCTACCCAAAAGTGCCCACCTGCGCCTTTAGGCCGAATAGCAATGCCCCACGCATCCACAAAATCGGCCTCGGTAAATTGGGCTTTGTAGCTGGCTTTGTTAGCCACCAAATTGGCTTGAATGTAGCGGTTAACTGCAGCCGCTGCTGCTGGCACGGGTGCTGGTGCAGCGGCACTTCTGCGGCCGCCGCAGGCGCTGATGATAGGCACGCCCAGTGCCGACAGAGTGCCCCATTGCAATAGTGTTCTGCGGGCTAGATCGTTGTGTTGGTTTTTCAGTGACATAGTTTTCCTTGGTGTTAACTGGATCGATAGGTAGTTGAATGTGTAGATGAGTGGAAGGCTATTGCACGCTAGCGTGCGCTGGCAGCCACAGCTCTGGCGCGGTGCTGGCGGGTGTAGCCGCTTCGGTGTGCAGCGGCTCGCGCGGCGCATCAGCCTCTAGCGACCCCAGCGCTGCCAGCGTGTGCCAGTGGCTTTGCAGGTTGCGCATCACGCAGGCCATGGCTTGGGGCATGCTGGGGTGCGCTACTAAAAAATGCAGATTGGATAAAATTTTCTTAGCCATCAAATTGCGGCGGCTGGCGTTGCCCTGCTCGCACTGATGCTCGGCATAACCTGTCATCAGTGCCAGTGTGCCGGCCAATAAACCATCAATGCATGGCAAATCCACATCCATGTCCTGATGCACCGCAGATGCGGGTGTAAAACTAGACGCCATAGTGCGCTGGCCTTTCATAGGGTGGTTAACTATAAAAATGGCTGGCTGTGTGGGCACGTAGCCCAACGCACTGGCTGAATTGAACAACTTGGATTTACGCAATCACCTAATATCTAAAGGGTGAATACAAGAATTAGCCAAGCTAGATGCGATAGTATATGATAATCATTCTCATTCGCAACAACTTAACAAATTTTTGCACCTATGCTGAACCACACATTGCACCCTACCCGCCTAGCCACCTTAGCTCACCAAGCACCCGCCTGTGCACCTGCACCGGGCAACACGAGCACCCCCTTACCAAGCGCTGCACTACTGAAAGGCCACAAAACCGTAGCCATCAGCCACAACGGCATGCTGTACACGCTGCAAGCCACCAAGCTGGGCAAACTTATTTTGACCAAATAGATTTTTTAATTGCTGTCACTCTTTTTATCTGTCCCTTGATTTACCTGGAAACTTCTCTATGAAAAAAATAATCTCTCTCACCTGCACCGCAGCCGCCTTGCTAACTGGTCTGGGCGCGCTGCCCGCTGCGTTAGCCCAAGAACAAGTGCTTAACTTATATTCAGCCCGCCACTACAGCACCGACGAGGCTTTGTACACCAATTTCACCAAAGCCACAGGCATCAAAATCAACCGTGTAGATGCCGATGACGCAGGCATTTTGCAGCGCTTAAAAGCCGAGGGCACCGCGTCACCAGCGGATGTGATTTTGCTGGTAGACGCAGCACGCTTGTGGAAGGCTGAGGTAGACGGTTTGTTTGCACCCGTCAAATCCAAATTGCTAGAAGACGCTATCCCTACCAGCCTGCGCGCTAAGGCCACCCCCGAGGGCACCGCATGGTTTGGCTACAGCACCCGCGCGCGCGTGGTGGTGTATGACAAAGCACGCGTCAAACCCGCTGATGTAGACACCTACGAAGAACTGGGCGACGCAAAAAACAAAGGCTTGTTGTGCACCCGCAGCGGCTCGCACCCCTACAACCTGAGCTTGTTTGGCGCAGTCACTGAGCACATAGGCGCACCTGGAGCCGAAAAATGGCTCACAGGCATGGTGGCCAACATGGCCCGCGCGCCCAAGGGCGGCGACACTGACCAAATCAAAGCGGTAGCCAGTGGCGAATGCGGCATTGCAGTAACCAACACCTACTATGTAGCCCGATTAATGCGCAGCGACAAAGCCGAGGACAAAGCGGTGATGGACAAAATAGGGGTGATGTTTCCTAACCAATCTAGCTGGGGCACCCATATCAACATTGCAGGTGGCGCGATGGCCAAGAACGCCAAGAACCCGGCTAATGCGGTGAAGTTTCTAGAGTACTTGGCTAGCAAAGAAGCGCAAGATTATTTTGCCAATGGCAATAATGAGTACCCAGCGGCCAAGGGTGTACAACTTAGCAACCCGGCGCTCAAAGCCATGAGTGGCAATGGTACGTTCAAGTCAGAGACGATTGCTGTGAGCGTGGTAGGTATGAACCAAGTGAAGGTGCAGCAGATGTTGGATCGGGTGGGTTATAAGTAAATTGGGCTGTAGTACAAGTATTCATTGATGAAGCAGCTACTAAAATCGTAGCATTGGCAATCAAGAAGCCTGAGTAAAAGCCAACCGCACATAAATAGGCGCATACACCTCAGCCTGGGTAATGTCGATCAAAGTTTCTTTAGCCAGCTCTAGCAACGCGATAAAGGTGACCACTAATACTGGGGTACCTTTGCTCGGGTCAAACAG
>JANOSN010000202.1:0-1013 GCA_031415895.1 Polaromonas sp.
GCGACGTTGTATTGCGGGATAGCGACTGTTGCAGGCAATAGCGGAGCCGTAGGCACTGGTACTGGTACTGCTGCTACAGGTGCGGGTGCGGATGCTGGTGCGGGTGCGGCAGCTGCAGCCAGCACCGTGTCCACCACGGTAGGCGGCTTTGGTAGTGCGGCCGCTGCAGCGGCTACAGTAGCTATAGACGCGGGGATAGACACTGCAACACTGGCCGCGTTGTTAGTGGCCATCATCAGCTTTTGCAGCTGCGTTATGTCACGCTCGCGTTGCTCTTGCGCGGCCAGCAAGCGCTCTAGCCTGTGGTGGGCCAACTCAGAGAATTTGCCGCTAGGGTATTTGCGCAAAAAGTCTTCTACTTTGGCTACGTCGCGGGCCGAACGTACTGCTTGCCATTCGGTTAACTGCGCTTCAAATTCTTCTTCCACGTCTTTCTCGGACAGCTTACGGGTTTGCAGAGGGCTGCGAAAGTAAAAGTCGTTTTCTAGACTGGTAACTTCCCAAGGGATCTGCTCACCCTTACTTGCAAGACGTACACCCAAGCGCACGCGCTTGAAGGCATCTTCAATTTTTACGCCGTCTTTGGTCAGCTCTTTGAGCAAAAACTCGGTGTACAAACCGTTGTTGCCGCTACCTGCGTCGCGTGCTGTTTGCCCGGGTGCTGTAGCGTAGGCCAAAAAGGTGTTGGTGGGCGCATCCATCTGCGTCAAGCCCTTGGGCACTTGACCGCCTTTACTAAAAGGATTGTCGCGGCATGCATCCAAAATAATGATGTTGATGCCGTTCTTGGCAGAATCCAGTGCGCGCACTAGCTCAGTAATGTCTAGGGCGTTTTTACGCACATCATCGGCACTGGCAAACTGCTGGTTAACAGGCAGCAAATAGTTGCGCCAGTCCATTTGCACTGCGTGGCCAGCAAAATAAAACACCCCCGGCTGTTTACTGGCTTTTAGTAGCGAGCTGAACGCCAACACCTGCGCCTTCATCTCTTCCTTGTTTTGGTCTATCACCCG
>JANOSN010000203.1:0-2613 GCA_031415895.1 Polaromonas sp.
ATATCGCTCCCAATACTGTTCGCTTTACTCCGTTCGCCCTGAGCTTGTCGAAGGGTTCGCTAAGGCTTCGACAAGCTCAGAGAGAACGGGATGGGTTTATGCGAACAGTATTGGATACGCTCCCACCGCTTCACCCTGGGCGATTTAGTAGTTAAGGCACGCGGGGCTGAGTTTGTAATCTCGTTTACCAACGAAATATGCTCGTAGTCCAAGTATTCATTGCGCAAGAAGCTACAAAATTGATAGCAATTGACTTCTATAAAGTAGGCCACAAATACTGACACAGCGCAATGACTGCCTCACGCTCAGCGGCCAGTTGTGCAAAATCTACTTGGGTAGGCTCCTCGTTCAGCCGCGCTACGTGTTGAGCATGGCGCAGGGTGCGGTATGCGTTGGCGGCACCTGTACCTAAGCCTACAGGTAACAAACCTGCGGCTTCGGCGCGTTGTAGCAGGGCAATGTTGCCTGCATTGTCTTGCAGTGTACGCAGATTGTCTGCATGGGCCAAAACTAAAAATTGGACTGCAAACTCAATGTCCACCATGCCACCGGTGCTGTGCTTTACGTCAAATTTATCGGTAGGCACGCGGTGCGCGCTGCGTACGCGTTCGCGCATGGCTTTGATATCAGCGGCCAGTGCTATCACGTCGCGGGGTGCGCACAATACCGCCGTGCGCACTGCGTTGAAGCGAGTTTGCAGCTCAGGGCTGCCCAGCACGCAGCGTGCACGTGTCATGGCTTGGTGTTCCCATACCCAGGCGGTGTTGCTGCCGCGCTGGGTTTGATAACCTTCAAAAGCCGCCATGGTGGACACCAGCAGGCCTGAGCTGCCGTTGGGCCGCAAGGCAGTGTCAATTTCGTACAAATCGCCTTCAGCGGTTTTAGCGGACAACCAGGCAATGAGCTTGCGTACCAAAGCTGCGTACACCGTGCCTGCTTGTTCATGTGGGTCGTCGTAGACAAACACAATGTCTAAATCGCTGCCGTAGCCCAACTCTTTGCCGCCCAGCTTGCCGTAGCCGATGATGGCAAACTGCGGCTCGTCCACATGGCGGCTTTTCAGACGCTGCCAGCACCAACGCACGGTTACTTTCAGCACGCTGTCGGCCAAGGCACTCAGCTCGTCGGCTACTTGTTCAACGCTAGCGCGGCCCTCTATATCACGCACTAAAATTCTAAATACCTCGGCGTGCTGCGCGCGGCGCAGTAGCAGCATGAGGGCTTCGTCGTCATCTTGCCCCATGCCTTGTAGCGCGTCGCAGCGCAGTTGCAGCTCGGCTTCAAACTGCACGGGGTCAAAGTGTTCATACAGCACTGCATCGGACGCCAGCTCGTCCACCACGCCGGGGTGTTTCATCAGGTAGCGGGCGGGCCAGCGTGCGGTGCCCAGCACGCGCAACAGGCGCTCGTGCACCGCAGGGCGTTCTAGCAGCAGCGACAAATAACTCTCGCGGCGCAGCAGTGGTTCAATCCAGTCAGCAATGCGCACTGCCGCGTCTTCGCTTACCTTTTCTTCTTGCAGCCATTGGCCTGTGCGCTGCACTAAGCGCAACAATCGTGTGCGCGCAGCATCGCTCAGCGCCAGCACACGCGGGTGGTCGCGCCACAGCGCCACGCGTTGGCCAAAGCGCTTGGGCAGTTGCGCCAGCAGTTGGTCTAGGCTGTCACTGGTGTCTGGGCTGGCACCATTGCAGCCTTTGCAGGGCTGGGTGTTGCCTAGCAGGCGGTCAAATTCGGTGGCCACGGTTTCACGGTGGGTGTCCAGTGCACACAACAGGGCGGCGCAGCTGCCATAGCCCATACTGCTGGCTAACCAGTCAAGGTCAGCATCGTCCGTGGGCACGATGTGTGTTTGTTGGTCATCTAAATACTGAATTCGGTGTTCTAGCTGGCGCAAAAAAACATACGCACTGGCCAACGCATCGGCGGTGTCCTGCGGCATCAGCCCGGCAGTAGCTACGCGTTGCAGTGCCTGTAGGGTAGGGCGAGTACGCAGCTCAGGGAACTGACCACCGCGCACCACTTGCAGCAGCTGCACGGTAAATTCAATCTCGCGTATTCCACCACGTGACAGCTTAATGTCATTGGCACGCTCGGGGCGGCCTGCTGCGCGCTGGGTAGCGTGATCACGTATTTGGCGGTGCAGTACCCGCAGCGCGTCAAACACGCTGTAGTCTAGGTAATTGAGGTATACAAAGGCAAGCACTAAGGAGCGCCGGGCAGGAGCCGTAGCCAAGTCGCCAGCAGGCGCCACAATGCGACTTTTAAGCCAGGCAAAACGCTCCCATTCACGGCCCTGGGCTACTAAATAATCCTCTAGCGCTCCCAGCGACACCGCACTCGGCCCAGAGTTACCGTTAGGCCGCAGCGCTAGGTCAATGCGAAAAACAAAACCATGCTCAGTCACATCAGCCAGCAAGGTGCTAATGCCGCGCACCACCTTGGCAAAATATTCGTGGTTAGAAATTTGCCCACGGCCCTGGCTACTGCCTTGGGTTTGGCCGTCTTCGTCGTACACATAAATCAAGTCAATATCGCTGGAGACATTGAGTTCGCGTGCGCCCAGCTTGCCCATGCCCACCGTCCACAGCACAGCACGTTGACCACTAGTAG
>JANOSN010000204.1:0-1261 GCA_031415895.1 Polaromonas sp.
CCAGATTCGTTTTTATTAACCGTAAAAATTGCGACTCAATCTAGAAGTACTGCGCCAATAGTTCTGATTATTAGGGACATTGATGTGATTAAAAGCTATTTATTTGAGGCGGTTAGAAGCAAGAAGCCAAATTTTGAGCCATGCTTTGATTGGTTTTTTTCAGTAAAAGCGCATGCCTTTGAAACTAAATTTCCTGAAATTATTTCGTATATTCGAGATAATATTTTAATAACTAAAAATAGTTATTTGGCTAAAGCACAAAGAAACTAGGAAAGACATCATTCAAGTCTGCTGCAAGAGGTTCCATTTTAACTATGGATTGATAGAGCTTGATAATTTCAAGATTAGTAGCGTCAAATTAGTTTCAAGTAAATATCACAAGTCTAAGTAAGTTACCCCGCCGCCTCCTGCCCACTCTCAATATGCGCCCGCATCGCCGCCTGCGCAGCCACCGCGTCCCGGCTCGTTAACGCCGCCATGATGGAGGCATGCTCGGCCAGTGACTCTTCAATCCGCCCGGCCTTCAGCAGCGACTGCGCGCGGTTGAGCTTCATCACTTTGCGCAGGTCGGCCACCATTTGGCCTGCCCAGCGGTTATTGGCCGTTTCTAGCAGTTTGACGTGGAAGGCTTCGTTGAGCTGGAAGAATTTAAGGTGATCTTCGCGGTCTCGGGCGGACTTTTCTAGCTGCTGGTGCAAGGCTTCTAGTTCTTGCAGCTCTGCTACGGTGGCGGTGCGGGCCACCGTGCCTGCGGCGTCGGCTTCTAGCACGGCCATTAGGTGGAACACGTCGCGCAGGTCTTTAGCGTTGACCTCGGTGACGTAGGCACCGCGCCGCATTTTCATGGTGATCAGGCCTTCGGCGGCCAGCACTTTGATGGCCTCGCGCAGGGGAGTGCGACTGATGCCGAACTCCTCTGCCAGCTTCAGCTCGTCTATCCATGCGCCGGGTTCCATGTCGTTGGCTTTGCCTGCGAAGATGCGCTGGCGCAGGAGCTCGGCTACTTCTTCGTACAAAGGTCTTGGCTTAAGGCGGGCGTGTGACAAAGGGGCGTTCATTAGTGGTTTTGTGTGAAGGCTTCGACAGGTTCAACCCGAACGGTGGTGGGCTCAGCTCGAACGGAAGTTGGCTGTAGTTTACACGAAACTGAATTTTGAATTCATAATTACGAATGAAATTATGGGTAAAATCTGCTCTATGACTGATAACGCTAAGCCTGTTCAACCTGCACAAGACAACTTCAAAACCGCCACGCTGGCCG
>JANOSN010000205.1:0-3964 GCA_031415895.1 Polaromonas sp.
GCAGCGGTGCCGCCAGTGGCCTTGGCTACTTCAGAAGCACGCAAGATCTTGTCACCGTTCGGGCTGGCAATAATGTCGCCAGCGTCGCTGAACTTATAGCCACGTGTTTTCATGGCTTCAATGTCGATCACTTGACGGGTGTAGCTTTGGCGTGCCTCAGGGATAGCGACTTCGCGGGTCGACGGTGCTTTGTCTACCGCTTGGGTGGTGACATTACCGTATTCCGCTGGGATTTCTACCTCGCGTACCGATGCTGGAGTTTTCACTACGCGGCGGGTTATGGTTTCAAAGCGCTCAGGCACTTCTACCAAGCACATTACGTCGTCGTCCAGTGAGTTGTTGTCGCTGGTGGTGTAGCCAGCGGTTGTCTTGCCACCTGCAACTGGGTTGCCTTTAGCGTCGAAGGCGAAGCCTTTGACTGGGCGCACTTCTTTGGCTTGGCCTAGGTAAGCGCGGCCACGCTTCCACTCGGTAGAGGCATCAGCTACTTTGATACGCTCGGTCACGGTTTCGTATGTGGCGGGCACTTCTACCAAACGCTTAGAAGCCTCTTTCACAATCACGCGCTCGGTCACAGTTTTGGTGGTGCCGGGAATGGTTTCAAGGCGGCTGCTGGCAGCGCGCAATACGGTGGTCTCGGTCAGAGTTTTCAGTGGAATGGCAATCGGCTCGTAGCGCACTGACGCTGGGCGCGACTCAACTTGCTCGGTCACGGTTTTGAAGGTAGCAGGAATCACCTCTACGCGGGTGGTCGCAGGGCGGTCAACAACTTTTTCTTCTACGTTTTTGTAAGTGGCAGGTACCACTTTGAGTTCTTTGCGCTCCGGCGTAGCCAGCACTTGCTCAGACACAGTTTTGTAGGTGCCTGGAACCACTTCAATGCGGCTGCTAGCAGATACAACTTCGATCTGCTCGCTGGTGGACTTGTAGGTACCAGGGATTGGCTCAGCGCGGTTACCGGCTGGTACCACCACTACGTGCTCGCTCACGTTTTTGTACGTAGCAGGCACCGGGAAGGTGCGCTTGTATTCTGGGCTGACCAGAACTTGTTCGGTGATGGTTTTGTAGGTAGCAGGTACCACTTCAAAACGCTTAGATGCTGGCATGGCAAGTACGCGCTCAGATTTGGTTTCAAACTTGGCGGGGGAGACTACTTTGGCGTAGCACTCACCTGCGACCATATTGGCAGGGCCCGTGCTGGTGGTTTGGGCGTTTGCCGTAAAAGCCAGCACGACAGCGCCAGCGACCAACGTTAAATTGTATTTTTTCATAATGACCTCTATAAGTAAAAGCAATAGTGGGATGGGAATGTATCCACCCATGTTTATAGTATTTTTTCAAGGCAATTTGGAGGGGTAACAAAACGCACTTTCAGGCCCCGTGGATTAGGGTACGAAGCTGTGGTTAAGTTGTAACACTCTTGGCTAAGCCACATTCAGACTTGATAGCTTGCTATTAAAATAAATTTCAATGTTAAAAAATAGTACAAATTAACTCGTTTGCATTAGTGTTTTGTTACAAATTTGCGGAACTTTCTTAAAGTTTAATAACTTGTTACTCGTCTTATCTTTTCTACTTCATTGCCACCGTGTGCAATGCTCGTTGCGTACTCTAGCGTTTCACAAGCCCTCGTGGCGATTACCCGCACGCTGAACTTGGCTGTGGTCCAAAGCTGCACCGCAGGTGCTGCAAACGCTTAAAATTACCTTTTTAGTAATCAAAACGCCTCATAGTCCAAGCATTTATTGATTATGTAGCTATAAAATTAATAGTATAGAGATGATGATATGAAGATAGTTGTATTAGGTGGTTCAGGCTTTATTGGCAGGCATGTGTGCGAAAAGTTGGCCGCTGGGGGCCACAGCATCACGGTGCCCACACGCCGCTTAGCGGGTGCGGCGCACTTGCTGCCCCTGCCGCGCCTGCAGCTACTGCAGTGCAATGTGCACGACAGCGCGCAGCTGGCGCAACTGGTGGCTGGGCACGAGGTGCTGATCAACTTGGTGGCCGTGCTGCACGGCACCGCCCAGCGGTTTGACGCAGTGCATGTGCAGCTGCCGAATAATATGGTGGCAGCCTGTAGGGCCGGTGGCGTGCACCGGGTGGTGCATGTCAGCGCCCTAGGTGCCGCAGTGGACGCGCCATCGATGTACCAGCGCAGCAAGGCGCAGGGTGAGGCCGTGCTAGCGGCCGCCTGTGCTGCAGGCAGTGCAGGCAAACCATTAGACGTCCGCATATTGCGCCCCAGCGTCGTGTTTGGCGCTGAAGACAAGTTGCTTAACCTGTTTGCAGGCTTGCAAAAAATTGCGCCGATCATGCCACTGGCAGGCGCGGACACGCAGTTTCAACCCGTGTGGGTTGAAGACGTAGCCCAAGCCGTGCTGCAACTGGCCACTACAGACCGTTTGCCACACAACAGCTCTAAGCCTTCGCTTGGCCACCGCCCAGCCGTGTTTGAAGCCTGCGGCCCCCACGTGCTGACCCTACGTGAGCTGGTGCAACTGGCAGGCCGCTGCGTAGGCGCCCAGCGCCCGGTGCTAAGCCTGCCTGCACCGCTAGCGCGCCTACAAGCTTTTGTCATGGAGCACCTGCCCGGCGAGCCTTTAATGAGCCGCGACAATCTGGACTCCATGCGCGTGCCCAACATTGCCAGCGGGCAGCATGACGGTTTGGTACAACTGGGCATCACGCCCAGCAGCATCACCGCTATCGCGCCCACATATTTAGCCGCAGCGCGGACGATGGACGGTTACCGAGGGCACGCTAGCCGAGACTAACGGCGTTATTCATGCGCACACTGGGGTGATAGCGTAAACATTAGGCATTAATCTGCTGAGTTGGTGCGGTCATACTCATAACTTAGATACTTTTGAACTCTAAGGTGAGATATGCCCAGCACAGTGATTGACGTTCGCACCAGCTACACCCCCGCGCAAGAGCTTGCCATCATCGAGGCAGTGCAGTCGGCGCTGGTGCAAGCTTTCAAAATTCCTTTGCACGACCGCAGCATTTTGCTGACAGCGCACTTGCCGCACCGCATGATCACACCGCTTGCGATGTGGATTTGGGTTATCAAGTCAACGTATAGCGCAACAGCAGACACTTCCGGCGTCGCACACAAGCGCAGTTTATTATTCTCAACTTATCTTTTTTAGACTATCTATGCAGCTCTACATTGGCAACAAAAATTACTCGTCATGGTCTATGCGCCCTTGGGTGCTACTGACCAATGCAGGCATTAAGTTTGAAGAAATCAAACTGCGTTTTGACTCCATGGAGCCAGGCTCTGAGTTTAAAAACGCCATTGGCAAAATCACCCCCACTGGCAAAGTACCTGTGTTGGTAGACGATGGTTTAGTGGTGTGGGACACCTTGGCCATTGCCGAATACGTGGCCGACAAATACCCCGCTAAAAACCTCTGGCCACAAGACCTAAAGCACCGCGCCCGCGCCCGCAGCATTTGCGCAGAGATGCACAGCGGTTTTACCGCCCTGCGCGGCGCCTGCATGATGAACATAGAAGCCATCCTGCCCAACGAAGGCGCACTGGCCCTGCGCGACAAACCCGCTGTACGCGCCGACGTGACCCGCATTGAAACCATTTTTAGCGAGCTACTGGCACAGCACGGTGGCCCGTTTTTATTCGGCAGCCAGTTCACCATAGCCGATGCCTACTTTGCACCCGTGTGTATGCGCTTTAAAACCTATGCCCTTAGCCGGCGCACCGACATCAACGCTTATGTTGACCGTGTGCGTGCAGCGCCCGGTGTGGTTCAGTGGATAGCCGATGCACTGGTAGAGAACGACTTTAGGGATTTTGAAGAACCTTACCGGTTGAAGCGTTAACTATTTTCCTGGGTGCCAATTAAGTCTGCAGCGCTGCCCGGTTTGGGTTGTGTATGGCCCCGTCGCATGGTGTGAGTAGCTCCGCGACTGTCCCCCATGCTGGCCTAGGGCCAGCGAC
>JANOSN010000206.1:0-3547 GCA_031415895.1 Polaromonas sp.
CACTAACGAGCTGATCCGCAGCAAGATCAAAATCAAAAGCATGAACTTTATGCGCGGCCGCACGTTTATGAACAAGTACGTGATCATCGACGAAGCGCAAAACCTAACGCCCAAGCAAATGAAAACCCTCATCACCCGCGCTGGGCCGGGCACCAAAATCATCTGCATGGGCAACCTGGCTCAGATCGACACGCCCTACCTGACCGAAGGCTCCAGCGGCATGACGTTTGCAGTAGACAAGTTCAAAGGCTGGCCGCACGGTGGGCACATTACACTGGCGCGCGGGGAGCGGTCACGGTTGGCTGATTTTGCTAGTGAAGTTTTGTAGCTAGCTACTATTAATTTCATAGCTGCTTGAGCAGTAAATACTTGGACTACTGGCCTATTTGGCTGGTAACTCAGTGCTTTCTAATCATGGACCGTGGGCTTTGAATAATCTACTAGCGTGAGCAGCGGCGATTGAGGAAGCCGCACCGCGAAAATCCTCCGCAAGCACGCGCGCAGGTAGTACTCGTTTGCGGTTCACCGAAAGCTTAGGTTGAACGATTGTGCGCACATGTAAGGTTTCAAATGCGTGTAAAATGTGTACACATTGATTCACAATCAGCTTCTACAAGGTGACCCTATGCAAACAGCAAAAGTAGGTATTAGAGAGTTTCGGGCCGATATGGCGGGCTACATTGCCTCCAGCACGCCAGTGGCAGTTACGCGTCATGGGCAAACCATCGGCTACTTTATCCCTGCGCAAGGCCAGATAGCTGCCGATCTGGTGGCGCTAAAAAAAGCCAGCAAAACCTTAGACCGGCTCATTACGTCCCAGAGTGTTGACGTAGATGACGTTGTAGCCGACTTCAAAACGGTGCGTAATAAAGCGGCACTAACCAAAAGATCCAAAGCTAAAGCAGCATGAGCCACAAAGCGATTGTGCTGGATGCGAATATTTTGATTCGCGCGGTGCTGGGTAAACGGGTGCGCGGACTGATTATTGACAATAGTCCACAGGTCAAGTTTTTTGCACCAGATGTGGCGTATGCAGATGCACGAAAGTATCTCCCCCCATTTGCTGGAAAAGCGAGGCGTAAAAGTGGGTGCCGCCATGAATGTGCTGGATATCCTTGAGAGCATTGTTCAGTCTATTGACCATGAGCTTTACGCAGGTGTGCAACAGCAGGCCTTGCAACGCATTGCCATCCGTGATGCAGACGATTGGCCTGTCTTGGCATGTGCCATGACGATAGGCTGCCCGGTATGGACGGAAGATGCAGATTTCTTTGGCGCAGGTATAGCAACATGGACCACTGATAGAGTGGAGCTGTACTTGATAGGTTGAAGGTACGCCATCAACTCCAACCGATTAAGCTGTGTGTACGAAATGCCCCTCAAGGTAAAAGCCCAATGCGCGTGGCGCATCACACTAGCACGCGGCGAGCGGTCAAGGCTGGCGGATTTTGCCAGTGAAGTTTGTAGAGTTTACTATTAATTTCATAGCTGCTTGAGCAGTAAATACTTGGACTACGGGCCTATTTGACTAGTAATTCAGTACTTTATCTAATACCGTGAGCTTATTGATGATCTAGCAGCGTGAGCAGCGGCGCTTGAGGAAGTCGTGCTTACATACCGATATAGACATGGCACTTCTTCCAAACGGCCTAAAATACTTCTATGAAACCCAAAGTTTATGTAGAAACTAGCATTGTTAGTGTGTTGACATCACGGCCTAGCCGCGACGTAGAGCAGCTGGCGCAGCAACAATATACCCTAGAGTGGTGGGATGCTGCAAACAGCAAGTTTGAGCTAGTGATTTCAGACTTTGTCTTGCAAGAGGCGCGCCTTGGCGACGCGGTGGCCGCAAAGGCAAGACTGGATGCACTTAGAGCCGCCACCGCCGTGCTTGATATTGACGACGCGCAAGCAGGCGCGTTAGCCGACATTTTGCTAAAGTGAGGTGCATTACCTGCCAAAGCACGCTTTGATGCGCTGCATGTTGCAGCCTGCGCCTGCGCAGGTGTTGAGTTTTTGGCTAGCTGGAACTACAAGCATCTTGCAAACGCCCAGCGCGCCGTATTTGTAGAACAAGTCTGCCGCCAAGCAGGCTATGAGCCACCGCGCATCACCACTTTGTATGAACTTAGTTTAGGAGACTGACATGTCCAATGCCAATGAGCCGTCTATGAATAGCACTGACAATCCCTTTCAAAATCCGATTATTCAAGAGCTACACGCTGTGCGCGAACAGCTGTGGCAACAAGCGGGCGAAAACTACACCACAGCTATAGCCCAAGCACATGAAAATACCAAGGCAATCAGCGCCACTATGCGCCATATTCAGAGCCAACCACGCAAGGTGACAGGATGGCAAATTGCAACTGGTCAGTGAATTATTGCGGCTTAAGATTTGGGGAAATAAAAGACTTGACCCCGTGTCAGATGCTGTATCCCGCTTAGACTGTGAACTTATTGATGGTCTAGCAGCGTGAGCAGTCGCGATTAAGGAAGTCGCTTTCGCGAAAATATTCTGCAAAAACGCGCAACAATTAGTAGTCATCACAAGCTGGTTAGGAGCCCCACCGCCAGATCGGTCTGTCCGAATCTATGTTTCAAGCTTACTCCCTGATCTCGGGTATTAAAGTAAGGCATGTTGCCCAGCCCGCTCCAGGAAGTTCACCATCTGGCAAAAGTGATCGGCTGACGATACCAATCACGTTTCCAGACTCGTTCACTACTGGGCCCCCACTCATGCCTCCAGGCCAGTGGGCCTCAACCTCGAAACATGGCGTCGGGTTCATGCTGTCGCGGCCTTTAGGATGCACTTTAGAAATTTTTCCAAAAGCCGAATGCAGACCATCATTACTCAGCATGTTTTTCATGCTTTCTGGCACCTCATCAGAATCTTTCAACTGTGGATATCCAAAGGCTAGGACGTACTCGCCTTCCTTTGGCATCCAACCGGAACATTGAACTGGTAACGTCTTCGGGACTAGGTCAGAATCATAAGCCTGCCTAGGAATCTCTACAGAGATGCGCGCAAAGTCCAGAGCATTAAAACGCGGTGGCTTTCCACTTATCTCTGCCATAGGGTCATCTGGCCAAAGTAGTTCGACGCCTACTTCTCTTACGAATGGGAAAGCCCATTGTGGAACTCCAACACGACCTAAGCACACACCCATACCTAGCATAACTACAGCATTCTTATTTGATTTTGAGTCAATCTCCAGCGGGGAGTCGTTTGATAACTTAAGGCCCTCGCGCATAAAGTCTACAACGTGTTCGGCCGTTAGAAGACCACCCTGGCCATCGACATGAAATGCTGTTCCCAGTCCGGTCAATCTACCATCTGGGTCACGCTCAAATACAGGCAGCACAGCCCTACGCAGGCCCACTGGATCACCGGTTTCGAAAGGGGCATAAAGATTTTGTGTAGGAGGTCGCTGCACTGGATTCGGTTGAAAATTATCTTCATTTTGGTTCAGCGAAGTGTCTTCACATGTTCTAACGGTAAACTCGGTGATAAACGTTGACGGGTGTTGATGGTGCATAAATTTTTAAG
>JANOSN010000207.1:0-1218 GCA_031415895.1 Polaromonas sp.
ACCCGCATTAACCCCAGCGCCGTGGCAGGCAGCCGCAGTGTGTTGGTCTACCTCAGCGTGGCCAGCACAGCGGGCCTGCGCCAAGGTTTGTTTGCCCAAGGCACATTGGGCACAGCTAAAGTGCAAACACTCAGCGTGCCGTTAGCTGCAGTACGCAACGACAAGCCTGTGCCTTATGTGCAGGTTGTCAAAGACGGTGTGATAGCTCACCAAAGCGTTGAAATAGGCGCACAAGGTGATGCGCAAGGCACCACGATGGTGGCGGTTAAAAATATCAGCGCAGGCACACAAGTGACTTTAGCCAGCGCAGGTTTTATTCGTGAAGGCAGCAAAATCAAAGTGGGTTCTGGAGCAACTGCAGCAACTGCGGCGATAACGGCAACAGCAGTAGTTAAGCCCCAAGCCCCCACGTCAGCTGCCAACTAAACCACCTAGGACACCAAGCCATGTGGTTCACCCGCGTTAGCCTTAAAAACCCCGTCTTCGCTACGATGATGATGCTGGCCCTTGTGGTGCTGGGCATCTTCAGCTACCAGCGTTTAAAAATCGACCAGTTTCCCAACATCGACTTTCCCGTGGTGGTGATCATTGCCGACTACCCCGGCGCATCGCCTGAAATTGTCGAGACCGAAGTCTCTAAAAAAATTGAAGAGGCCGTTAACTCGATAGCCGGTATCAACGCGCTCACCTCGCGCAGTTACGAAGGCTCATCCGTTGTGGTGGTTGAGTTTGCGCTCAACATGAACGGCCGCAAAGCAGCCGACGATGTGCGCGAAAAAGTAGCCGCCGTGCGCCCTAACCTGCGCGCTGAGGTGAAAGAGCCACGCGTGCTGCGCTTTGACCCGTCCAGCCGCTCGGTATGGTCCATCGCTGTGTTACCCGATGCCAGCAAAGGCAAAGCCTTAAGCCCCGTAGAACTCACCAACTGGGCCGACCAATACCTGAAAAAACGCTTAGAGAATGTGCGCGGTGTAGGCTCGGTAGCCCTAGTAGGCGCCACTAAGCGCGAGATCAATATCTACCTGAACCCGCAAGCGCTAGAGTCGTACGGCATCAGTGCCGACCAAGTAGCCACTGCCGTGCGCAACGAAAACCAAGACCTGCCCGTAGGCGCTGTGCGCTCGCTCACGCAAGAGCGTGTGGTGCAGGTGCAGGCGCGCATGCAGCGCACCGAAGACTTTGCCAAAATCATCGTCACCCGCAAGGGATCGGCGGGCG
>JANOSN010000208.1:0-3171 GCA_031415895.1 Polaromonas sp.
CCGCTGGCGCGCCTGCGGCTGGAGACCGAGATGAGTGTGGCCGACCTGTCAGCCCGCGCGCACATGGCCGCTGATATTGAGCAGCTTGACGGCATCATCGACAAGTTTTTAGATTACGCACGGCCCGACCAAACTAAGCTGCAGTCAGTGTGCCTGAACGACGTGTTAGAGGCCAGCATGTTTGCCGTACACGACAGCGGCGACATGCGCATCACCATGGATGTGGCAGATAACGTGTATGTGATAGCCGAAGAAGTAGAGCTGTCACGCGTGCTGGCTAACCTGATTGAAAACGCCCGCAAATACGGCAAGTCGCCGCATATTAATGTGACCAAGCTAGACATCACCGTGCGCATTAAAGACGACTGGGTGCTGCTCAAAGTGCGCGACCATGGCGCAGGTGTCAGCGAAGAAACCTTAAAGCACCTGACCCAGCCCTTCTTTCGCGGCGACGCAGCCCGCACAGAGGCCACCGGCGCAGGCCTAGGCCTGGCCATTGTGGACAAAACTGTGCAGCGCATGGGCGGTATGTTTGCACTGGCTAACACCAGCTCGGGCGGCTTGGCAGCGCACATCAAGCTGCGCAAAGGCAGAAGCCCGCAGGAGCAGCGGGCGGGTAAGCACAGCAGCCGCTAAATTGCCGATTTACCAGCTAAATTGGCTAGTAGTCTATGTATTTATTGATTAGATAGCTATTAAATATGTAGCGTACTGTAGAGTTCACAGTGTAGCCAAAATCTGCAATAATGTGCTCAATTCATGTGCATAAACTATGCACATGAATTAAGCACTGCTATCACATCGACAGATTGGACAAGCCCATGCTCAGCCCTGCCAACATTACTGCTAACACCGTTGCCGCCAAGCGCCCCATCAACCTGTCGCTCACGTCTAAAACCGTGGACATGGCCAAAGAGCTGGGCATTAACTTATCGCAAACTGTGGATGCTTGGCTAGGCGAAGAAGTTAAGCGCCGCTACTGGGAGCGCTGGAGCGAAGATAACCGCGAAGCTATTGCCGAATACAACTTGCGCATCGCCAAAGAAGGCCTGCCGCTAGAAAAATACCGCTCGTTTTAAGCCATGGCACGCTACGACGTTTACCAGCACCCTGACGCTGCCGCGCGCAAGGTAACGCCTTACTTGTTAGATGTACAAAACAACTACATCGAAGCCGTGGCAACCCGTGTAATGCTACCCATGCGCGACCGCCGCGTGATCGACAAACCCCTGCGCGACCTGAACCCAGTGTTTGAAATTGAAGGAAAAACTGTGGTGCTGGACACAACATCGATTGGCGCGTTTCCAGCCGCTTTACTTAAAAAACCTGTTGCCCGCCTTGCATCGCAAGCTGGCATCATCACCTCGGCCTTAGACACGCTTTTGGGCGGCTACTGATATGACAACCACATCGCACACTTCAATATCCAACCAATACGAAACCTTCATGCGCCATGTGCTGGAGACGGGCGCGGCCAAGTCTGACCGCACCGGCACTGGCACGCGTAGCGTGTTTGGCTACCAAATGCGCTTTGACTTGACCCAAGGCTTCCCGCTGGTCACCACCAAAAAAGTGCACCTTAAATCCATCATTCAAGAGCTGTTGTGGTTTCTCACCGGGTCGTCTAACAACAATTGGCTTAAAGAGCGCGGCGTGAGCATTTGGAACGAATGGGCCAAGCCTGACGGCGACCTAGGCCCCGTGTATGGCGTGCAGTGGCGCAGCTGGCCCACGCCGGATGGTGGGCATATTGACCAGATCAGTGATGTCATCAAAACACTCAAAACCAACCCCGATTCGCGCCGCATTATTGTCAGCGCGTGGAACGTGGCCGAGCTGTCCAAAATGGCGCTGATGCCTTGTCATGCTTTCTTTCAGTTCTATGTGGCTCCTGCCACGGAGCCCAATGGGAAAGGCAAGCTCAGTTGCCAGCTGTACCAGCGCAGTGCTGACATATTTTTAGGCGTGCCGTTCAACATCGCCAGCTACGCGCTGCTGACCCACATGGTGGCCCAGCAGTGCGATTTAGACGTGGGCGATTTTGTGTGGACGGGCGGCGACTGCCACATCTACAGTAACCACCACGAACAAGTCGAGTTGCAGCTTAGCCGCGAGCCCTACCCTTACCCCAAGCTGCATATCAAACGCAGGCCTGCGTCGATTTTTGACTACGAGTTTGAAGATTTTGAAATGCAAGACTATCAATGCCACCCGGCAATCAAAGCGCCTGTCGCGGTATAAATTTTTTAAATTTTAGTTCATGCACATCAATTTAATTTGGGCGCAAGCCCGTGACCGCGTGATCGGCAAAGACGGCACTATGCCGTGGCATTTGCCCGAAGACCTGGCGCACTTTAAGCGCACTACGCTGGGCTGCCCCGTCATCATGGGGCGCAAGACATGGGACTCGATACCGCCTAAATTCAGGCCGCTACCTGGGCGGGTTAATTTTGTGCTGACGCGTCAAGGTGACTGGCAGCATGACGGCGTGCAGCGCTGCGGGCATTTGCGTGAAGCGCTGTTTTTATGTGGCCATATTCAGCCAGCGCCGCCTGCGGTATGGGTGATTGGTGGTGGGCAAATTTATGAACAAGCCTTACCCATTGCACACACCGTAGTCATTACAGAGATTGATGCTAAGTTTGAAGGCGACACTTTTGCACCCCAGTTAGATAGCAGCTGGCGCGAGACGCTAAGGCATGCGCGCACCTCGGCAACAGGCATCGCCTACAGCTTTGTCACTTATGAACGAACACAGGCTAAGCGCGCATAACCCGTGCGTGCACACCAACCCATTCACTATCAAATTTATAGCTGCTTGAGCAATAAATACTTGGACTACAGGCCAATATGACCATCAAAATAGCCACTTGGAACGTTAATTCACTCACCATACGGCTGCCGCAGGTCATCGACTGGCTAGCGGCTAACCCGGTCGACGCACTGTGCCTGCAAGAGCTGAAAATGTCCGACGATAAATTTCCTGTATTGGACTTGTCTACCGTAGGCTACCGCAGTGATTATTTTGGCCAAAAAACTTATAACGGCGTAGCGCTGCTTACGCGCATGGAAACGGTAGCCAACGTGGACGCCGTGGTAAAAAACATTCCCGGTTTTGCAGACGAGCAGTCACGCATCATCGCAGGCACACTGCACACAGCGCAAGGTGCA
>JANOSN010000209.1:0-4440 GCA_031415895.1 Polaromonas sp.
CTTGTCGAACAAAAATACAGTGTGGCTGTCCAGCGAATCTATATCGCGCAAAATTTGGCGCGCTTCGTCGTTTTGCTCTGGCGACAGCATTTTGCTGCGTAGCATAAAGCTGACAGCGCGGCGCGTGTCCATCATGTTGCGGCGAATACGGCCATTCAAATCTTCTTCTTTGGCGATGGTGGCCAACACCTCGCCTGCCACCTCGTCGGTGACATCGCCTTTAAGTACCTTTCCACTGATGTGCTCCAGCGCGTCGTGTACACCCTCCAGCGCGTCGGCTGAGTATTCTGCATCAGCATCAAACAGTTTCAGCAGTACCTCGCGCGCGTCTTCTATCAGCCCCGGCATGCGACGTGCACGCATGCGCAGCAGGCGAAACACCGGCACATCTTGGTCATGGATCGAGAACAACACGCCTTTGCTTTTAAGCTCATCATTGTTCAAATTCAATATGAACGCCACGCGCTCGGTGCGTGACTCTGAGTTGTCGTCAATCAAAAAGTCAGATCGGATGTGCAGATCACCGTTGTCGGCTTCATAGAACCGTGCCGACTCTTCAATGTCTTCGTCCATCGCGTCTTCAGGAATCGACAACCCATAGTGTTGCTTAATCCACGCTTTTTCTTCGGGCGTGGGGGCTTCTAGGTCAACCCAAATAGGTTGAAACTTGGTGAGTTCTTCTAAAGATTCGATTTCTTCTTGGAACAGGCGACCATTGGCAAGTGTGAAGATGTTGAGCACGGCTCACTCCAAACAAAGGGTTTCGGGGTGGCAGGCTGCGTAGGACATCGCAGCGCACCGGGGCATCAAGCGAAGGTGCGCTTCCATGCAGCCGGTGCGGTGCAGCTAGCGAGGCATCTGTGGCCAAGTACTGCAGGCGCGGGGCGCAGGAAGCTACCGACTAGGGTAGGTTTCCAAAATAAACTCCAAAACGTAAGAATGTAATTATCCCCTGTATCGACTCATATTGGACTCACAAATCCCATCATGCTGCCAAAAACTCGAGCAACTGTGTTTTTTGTGCATACGCGTCACGTCTGCCCATGTCGATTAAGACACCTACAAAGCCGGGTTCAAACAATAAATAACTGGCTAATGCGGCTGCGCCTGTGTTGCTTAGATCTGCTTGCTGCGCTCCTAAAGCACCTAAACCTTCTAGCGCGTTGCGTGCAGAAGCAGGTAACTCGTGCACGTGAAGCTGCGCTATGTCGTCCAGTGACTCGCTGGGCTGCAAGCTCATCACGTTCACGCTTCGGTAGGGCATGACAGCGGCCACTTCGCGTGGTAACTGTTTTAAGGTGTCGTTCATTCGCTGTGCTTGCTCAACATCGCCTTGCAGAGTGTCATGGAACACGCTGGCCATCGCGTGGCCCAAAATACCGCCCAAGCCTGGTTCTTTGGCTCTGGCGGGGCCTGTGTTGGCACCGCCACCAGTGAAGCCGCTGCGCTGAGGCTGCCCCACTCCGATGCACAGCACCTTGTGCGCCCCCAAATGCAAAGCAGGGGACAGCGGCGAAGTTTGGCGCATCGAGCCATCGCCAAAATATTCACGCCCACCATCTACCCACAATGGATTTGACGGAAAAATCAAAGGGATAGCGCTGGAGGCCATCAAATGCTCAATCGTTACAGGGCCAAACTCTGCACGCCTGCCGGGACGCACCCAAGGTTTTTCGCGGTGATCGCGCGCAGTGTGGCAAAAAGTCCAGTGCACGCCACTACTATAGCTAGACGCAGTCACGGCCAGCGCATACAAAGCACGACTCTCCAGTGCAGCATCAATGCCTGACAGCGATATCGCTTTATGCAAAGTATCAACTAAAGGCATGTTGTTAAGCAACGCACCATGGCCACGCACTTGCTTAGATAAACTCCATGCCGCCGCAATCTTGCTCATGCGCACCCATGGCGATACATCTAATGAGTACACCTGCTGCGAATGTAAGCCGCGCCAAAACTGTGCCAGCGCGTCCATCGCGGCCAGGCCGTCTTGCGCACGCGAGGCCAGAAAACTGGCATTCAAAGCACCCGCCGACGTTCCTACCAAAATTTGAAATGGAAATACATGAGCCTGCGCCTGTGCACCCAAAGTAGCAGCAGCTGGCTCTTGCAGGCGCAGCATGTCAGCCAGAGCCTGCAACACACCCGCTTGGTAGGCAGTGCGCGCGCCACCGCCCATCAACACCAGCGCAGTGCGTGGGTGGCTGGGCCGGGTTAATCCGGCATTGATCAGCGTAGACAATGTCATTACGGTACAGTCTGGTTAGCTTTTAAGTATTCATGACAACAACACTCACTCCTCGGCGCGAACTGTGGCTTTTGATCACACTGGCTGGCATTCAATTTACCCACATTGTCGACTTCATGGTGATGATGCCATTAGGCCCGCAGTTTACGCAACTGTTTCGTATCAGCGACGCGCAGTTTGGCCTATTGGTGTCGGCCTACACGTTTGCAGCAGGTGCATCGGGCCTTTTAGCGTCGCTGTACATTGACCGGTTTGGTCGCAAAAAATTACTGCTTAGTCTGTACGTGCTGTTTGCCTTGGCTACGCTGGTTTGTGGCCTAGCCCCCACCTATGAAAGCTTGATGGCGGCGCGCATTGCAGCGGGTGCGTTTGGTGGTGTGTTGTCTGCGCTGTCGCAAACCATTGTGGCCGATGTCATCCCGTTTGAAAAACGAGGCCGCGCTATGGCGATAGTGATGTCGTCGTTCTCAGCCGCTACCGTAGCAGGTGTGCCGTTAAGTTTATTTTTGGCGGCGCAGTGGAGCTGGCATATGCCGTTTTTTGCTATTGCTGCGGTATGCGCAGTGCTGGCTGTAATTGCATGGAACACTATGCCGCCCCTGAAAGACCACTTAGCCCGTAAGCCTAGCTCTGCACTGGGCAATATTCGACTGGTGCTGTCTGACCCGAACCACCAAAAAGCATTTTTGTTCTCTGCCCTCTTGATGTTTGCAGGCTTCACAGTTATTCCCTACATCACCATCTATACCACCACCAACGGCAAATTGACCGACGCGCAAATTCCCTACATCTACCTGTGCGGTGGCGCAGCCACTTTGCTCACAGCGCGCTGGGTAGGCCGCATGACAGATAAGCTGGGCAAGCAGGTGATGTTTCGCCGCGTCGCATTGCTAACTATGCTGCCGATACTGCTGATGACCTTGAGCGCGCCTTGGGGTTTATGGGGCATTTTGGCCGTGTCTACTAGTTTTTTTATTTGCATGAGTAGCCGCATGATCCCTGGGATGGCCATCATTGGCGCAGCAGGCAACCCGCAATTGCGTGGTACGTTTATGGCCATTAATTCATCCATCCAATCTGCTGCAATGGGTGTAGCCGCCTTCATTGGCGGACTGATTATTAGCCGAGATGCTCAGGGCTTGGTACAACACTACTGGGGCAATGCTGTACTCGGTATAGCGGCTACTTTGGTCAGCGTGTGGCTGGTGGGCAAGTTATCCCTCTATGGTGCCGCGGATACAGCCACTAGCCTGCGTGCGGTAGCTCCAGTTGCAAAATAATTGAAAAATTATTTTGTATATGAATCATGCACTTGCGATCAAAACATAGCGTATTACTTGCGTTTTGCTGCAGTGCGGGATTGCGGCCTTTGGTAATTCAAGGCATAGTAACTTTAAGCGTAGATAAAAGAGTTTTTTGAGTTGTTTTTAGGTGTTGGGGTTGATTGTCAAACCAGCCTCCAACGTTTGTGCAACGAGAGCATTTAGGAGTCTCCCTATGAACTTGACGATCAGTGGCCACCATCTTGAAGTAACCCCCGCCCTGCGAACTTATGTGACCAGTAAACTCGATCGAATATCACGCCACTTTGACCAAGTTGTCGATGTCAAAGTTTTACTTACTGTTGAAAAACAAAAGGAAAAGGAACGTCGTCAACGCGCTGAATGCAATATCCATGTCAAAGGCAATGACCTATTTGCCGAAAGCAGTCATGCAGATTTGTATGCTGCGGTTGACGAGCTGGTAGACAAACTGGATCGCCAAGTTAATAGACATAAAACCAAAATTCAAAATCACCATTTTGAATCTGCCAAGCGTACGCTGCAGTAGTCTTCGTTGATAGGTTAAACATCCTCACAGGCCGCGCAAGCGGCCTTTTTTGTTTTCAATACAACTACACTAATGCTATTATTTTAAGGCTATGTCATCGTTAACTGTTGAATCGATTTAATCCCCAGAGCCGCTGATAGAAACGCGACTGGGGATGTCGAGCGATTAGCTCTGTCTAAGTACCTCCTCCAGCCTAGATAGTTGGCCAAGTGGCGAGTTGCCACGCCATTGAAGCGGCGCATCCAAGTCTTCAGGCGTGAGCCGTAAGCGTTGACGTTTTGTACGTGATACACCCCAGCAACGACTCGAATGCCAGCGGCCAGATTCACCGGG
Source organism: Polaromonas sp. (assembly GCA_031415895.1). Taxonomy (GTDB): domain Bacteria; phylum Pseudomonadota; class Gammaproteobacteria; order Burkholderiales; family Burkholderiaceae_C; genus JAAFIP01. The sequence goes on from JANOSN010000209.1 coordinate 4,412, forward strand.
CGATGGGTCAGCCCCATCTTGCGAGCCAC
>JANOSN010000210.1:0-2945 GCA_031415895.1 Polaromonas sp.
TCGCGGATCTCGCTGGTGACTGCGCGCTCATCGAGGTGGCTGGCTTCAAAGTTACCGTCTTTCACGCGGCTGGCGGCAAAGCTTAAGGCTTTGAGCGGGCGGTTAATCAAGCGCGCAATCAGCGCCGCACCCGACAGTGACAGCAGCGCTGCAATGCCCAGCCAGATCAGCCAAGTTTTGCCCGCCACTGGGACGATGCGCGACAGATCGGTGAGTAGCCAATAGGGGTCGCCTTCAATAGCAAAACCTACCCACAGGCCCGGCTCGGCATTCACCTCGCGTGCTAGTAGGGTGTCGGCACCAAGGCGTGCACGCAGTTCGCTAGTAACGTAAGCGGTTTGTGCGCTGCCATCAAAGCCTAGTACTTTGTCGGTGGTCTCGCGGGGCAGAACGCGCACGCCCTCCAGCTCGGCTAATTGTTTAATAAGCGATACGCGGGCTATTGCGTCGGCATGCACTAGCGCGGCACGGCTTAGGTTAACCAGCGATGCAATTTGCTGGGCGCTTTGCGCAGCGCGCGGCTCACTCTCTAGTACGCGAAAGGTTTGCAACCATGCCACGATGGAGCCGACCAGCAGCAGCGACAACAAAAAGAAGGTGCGCCAAAATAAGCTCAATCGCACGCGGCGCGCTAACTGCTGGCGCATCTCTAGCGGTGCGGGGGCGGTTTCTAGCGGGGCAGGGCTGGTAGCTTGCATGCTGGCTGTGATGAAAAGGCGTAGGGTCGTAGGGGCGAAAATGAAGCGCAGAGCCAACACCCTAGGGTGCAAGCAACTGCGCTAATGCTAAGTTGAAAAGTCTACAACGCTGAGGATACCCCAGCCTTGCAGAGGCGATTAGTTTTTACCGTCCGGTACAAACACGTAGCCTACACCCCACACGGTTTGGATATAGCGCGGCGCGGCAACGTCGGCTTCCACCATTTTGCGTAGGCGTGATACTTGCACGTCCAAGCTGCGGTCAAAAGGCTCGAACTCACGGCCACGGGCTAGCTGGGCTAGCTTTTCACGCGACAAAGGCTGACGCGGGTGGCGCACCAGCGCTTTAAGCATAGCAAACTCGCCTGTGGTGAGAGGCATTTCTTCGCCGTTTTTGCGCAAAGTGCGTTGGCCCATGTCAAAGTCAAACGGCCCGAAGGTGACGGTTTCGTTGTCGGTTGACGGTGCGCCTGGGGCCTCTTGGGCAGGGCGGCGGCGCAGTACGGCGTGTACGCGGGCCAGCAGCTCGCGTGGGTTAAACGGCTTGCCCAGGTAATCGTCTGCGCCTACTTCTAGGCCCACGATGCGGTCTACGTCTTCGCCCTTGGCAGTTAACATGATGATGGGGGTGCGGTCGCCCGCAGCGCGCAGGCGGCGGCAGATCGACAGGCCATCTTCACCGGGCATCATCAAGTCCAGCACGATCAGGTCGATGGGGTCGCGCATCATGATGCGGGTGAGCGCCTTGCCGTCTTCGGCCACGATGACTTCAAAGCCCTCTTGGGCCAGGTAGCGGCGCGGCAGGTCGCGAATGCGGGCGTCATCGTCAACGACCAAAATACGATCGGCTTGTTTAGGTAGCTGTGTCATGAAAGATCCTTCCTGAAAATTTGTAACAGACCCAGTTTTAACCCATATTTTTAGAAAAACCTAACAAAATCATCTACTTACGACACTCTGTTACACTTTTTGCACCCTCCAGCACTCTCTTAACATAGGCTTATGTAGGCCCAAATCGTCCTGTATGCGTTGCATTAACAAGGTTTGGCAGGGGTTGTCAAGCGTGGTTTTTAGGCTCTAGGCAAAGCCAACGAGAGTAGCTAATATGCGCACCATGATTTCAATGAATGTTTCTATTTGCTCAGCGCTGTTGTGTACCGCTGCTGTGGCCCACCACGACCCTCAGCATCTTCGCCAGCAAGAGCTGCGCAGCACCGTGCGCCAGCAAATGGCCAAACCACTGCCTGCACGCCAAAGCGCTGCTCAGCCTGCCAGCACAGCAGCAGCACAGGCTGCAGCCCAAGCATCTCAAGCTGGTATTCAGGCCGCAGCTGATGCCAACGCACGGCATCTCAATTCACAAGAGCGCAGCGAGTTACGCCGCCAGCTAGCGCGCGACCTGCAAGCCCAGCGCAGCACAGACCTAGGTAACAGATAAGCTAATGGCTGGTTGTTAGCAGCCTTGCGTGGTAGTCTTGCAGCAGCGGTTTATCCACATTTCTTGCAAGGTAATATCCCATGGCTTCAATGACTTTTCCTCATCTTTCGAATGCTATCAAAGCAGCAGCTGCTTTGGTAGTATTTACTTGGGCTACAACCCCATCTGCACAAAATATGCGTATGGAAATACCTCAAAATATAGTGTCGCTGCAGTCTAGCGGCACAGTAGAAGTACAGCAAGACTTGCTCATGATCACCATGAGCACCAGCAAAGACGGCGCTGACGCAGCTACAGTACAAACCCAGTTGAAAACTGCATTAGATGCAGCTTTGGCTGAAGCTAAAAAGACCACGCAACCTGGCCAAATGGATGTGCGCACCGGCGCGTTCAATATGTACCCGCGCTACAGCCGCGATAGCAAAATTACAGGCTGGCAGGGCACTACAGAGTTGGTGCTTGAGGGCCGCGATTTTGCGCGCATCAGCGCGGCAGCGGGCAAGATCAACACGCTCACATTAGGCCAAGTCAGCTTTGCGCTATCGCGCGAGGCGCGTGCCAAGGTGGAAGGCGAGGCGCAGGTACTGGCGATTGAGCGATTTAAAGCCAAAGCCAGCGAGATCAGCAAAAACTTTGGCTTTAGTAGCTATAGCCTTCGCGAAGTGTCGGTCAACGCCAACGACCAAGGCTTCGCACCGCGCGGCCGCGTGGAGATGATGCAAGCCAAGTCTATGTCGTCTGATGCACCAGTGCCAGTAGAGGCAGGGCGTAGTAATGTGGTGGTGCAGGTGAGTGGGTCGGTGCAGATG
>JANOSN010000211.1:0-1132 GCA_031415895.1 Polaromonas sp.
GACCGCGCTGGCCCGCGTGCTGTCGCTGTGGATAGCGCACTTTCATGGCACCCAAGTGCGCATCCAGCCGCTGTCTAAAGTAGAAGACGCCGCATGGCGCTGGCATATTGGCCTGGACGTAGAAGCCAGCAGCCTGCTCAACGACCTGTACAACCAGCAACCCATAGACGACACCCGCATGCGCCGCCTGATCAGCCTGTTTCGCTTAGAGTTTGCCAACCCCGCTGAGATGCGCGCCGACATGCAAGGCAAACCCGTCTACCTGGGCCTGGCCATGACAGCCCAAGGCCTGCTGCGCGTGAAGCCGCAGAATTTGCTGCTGAATTTGCCGGTGGCTGTAGCTTCGTAGTTCGAAGTTGAGGTCGCTAGCCTTGCAGCACACTCGCAATATCCATCAGCGCAATTACCTGCACCTGCTCTGAAAACGCATAACGTTTGTCCACTTGTGCCACGATGAATGTGGCGGTGGGTTTTAAGTCTTGCATGGCGTTATGAAAGCCTTGCGTGACTTTGGGTGCTGACGAAGATTTGATCTCAAAGCAGATGGTGTGGCTGCCGTGCTGCACCACTACATCCATCTCGGCCCCGGCTGCGGTGCGGTAGAACATGATTTCTGCGCCGCGCGGCGCAAGCTGACTGATATGTTCCAGTACCAAGCCTTCCCACGAATAGCCCATCATGGGGTGCGACAATAAATCGTCGATGGTTTTGATACCCAGCAGGGCGTGCAGCAGGCCCGAATCGCGCAGGTAGGTTTTGGGCGTTTTCACCAGCCGCTTGTTCAGGTTGATATGCATGGGCTGCAAGCGGCGCAGCATGCGGGCGGCCTCTAGCAAATCTAGGTAGCGCCCCACTGTGGGCACGCTGATGCCCATGCTGGCGGCCAACTGGCTCATGTTGGTCAACTGGCTGTGGCTGTTGGCCACCATGCGCCAAAAGCGCTGCAAGGTAGGGGCTGCGATCTGCACGCCAAACTGCGGCAGGTCGCGCTCTAGCAGCAGGCGCATAAAGCCCAGCCGCCATTCAAAAGAATCTTCGTCTGTTGCAGAGGTAAAGCTTTCTGGAAAACCTCCGCGCAGCCACAGCTGCTGTTGGCGTGCAAAGGTGGGCTCAATTTCTTGCACCAACAAGC
>JANOSN010000212.1:0-1925 GCA_031415895.1 Polaromonas sp.
GCTTGGTTGAAGGCTCTTGGAGGCATTTTGCTAAGGCCTGGAACGTAGACTACGAGTGGATCAAAAAGCAGTATGCATCCCCTGCCATGATGACCAAACCTGGCATGACCGTGTCGCGCTGGATCGACGGCGTAATGGAGAAAAACGAATTCATAGACCAAGACAGCAACCTGCGTGCAGTGTTCTTCTGGGGCCACGCGCCTAACTCACAAACCCGTGGTTTGGAGATGAAGCGCGCTATGGACAAGTTAGATTTGCTGGTGGTGGTTGACCCGTATCCGTCAGCTACTGCCGCCATGGCAGCCATGCCTGGCAAAGCTGAGGACTTGAACCCTAACCGTGCCGTCTACTTGCTGCCTGCAGCGACGCAGTTTGAAACCAGTGGTTCAGCTACTGCGTCTAACCGCTCATTGCAGTGGCGCGAGAAGGTGATTGAGCCGTTGTGGGAGAGCCGCTCTGACCACATGATCATGCACCAGTTTGCCGAAAAGCTAGGCTTTGCAGCTGAGCTATCCAAAAACTACAAAATGCAAAAAGTCAAAGGCTTGGATGAACCAGTGCCTGAAGATATTTTGCGTGAGATCAACAAGTCGGTTTGGACCATTGGCTACACCGGTCAGAGCCCTGAACGTCTTAAGGCGCACATGCGCAACATGGGTAACTTTGACGTGAAAACGTTAAAGTCCAAAGGCGGCAAAGACAAAGAAACCGGCTACGACATGACGGGCGATTATTTCGGCCTACCATGGCCTTGCTACGGCACGCCCGCACTCAAGCACCCAGGCTCGCCTAACCTGTACGACACCAGCAAACACGTCATGGACGGCGGCGGTAACTTCCGCGCCAACTTTGGCGTGGAAAAAGACGGCACTAATTTGTTGGCCGAAGACGGTTCGCATTCCAAAGGTGCAGACATCACCACCGGCTACCCTGAGCTAGACCACATCTTGCTGAAAAAGCTGGGCTGGTGGGACGAGCTGACCGAGGCTGAGAAGCCATTGGCTGAAGGAAAAAACTGGAAGACCGACAGCTCAGGCGGCATGATCCGCGTGTTCATGCAAAACCATGGTTGCCATCCGTTTGGTAACGCCAAGGCCCGCGCTGTGGTGTGGAACTTTCCCGACGCTGTGCCACAGCACCGCGAGCCACTGTATGGCAACCGCCCTGACCTGATGGCCAAGTACCCAACGCACGACGACAAAAAAGCTTTCTGGCGCTTGCCTACCCTGTACAAGTCGATCCAGCAAGAGAACATTGCCAAAAAAGTGCATGAGAAGTTCCCTCTCATCATGACTTCGGGCCGTTTGGTGGAATACGAAGGTGGCGGCGAAGAAACCCGCTCAAACCCATGGCTAGCTGAACTGCAGCAAGACATGTTTATTGAGTTGAACCCCAAAGCCGCTGCAGACCGTGGTGTGAAAAATGGTGACCGCGTTGTGGTGAGCACCCCGACAGGTGCACGCCTGAACGTGATGGCCATGGTGACCGAGCGCGTGGGCGCAGACACTGTGTTTATGCCGTTCCACTTCTCAGGCCACTGGCAGGGCAAAGACATGCTGGCCAGCTACCCGGCAGGCGCAGCCCCTGTGGTGCGCGGCGAAGCGATTAACACTGCAACGACGTATGGCTATGACAGCGTAACCATGATGCAAGAGTCAAAAACTACGGTCTGTAACGTAGAGAAAGCATAAGGAAAATACTATGGCACGGATGAAATTTATCTGCGACGCTGAGCGCTGCATTGAATGCAACGGCTGCGTCACCGCTTGTAAAAACGAGCATGAGGTTCCTTGGGGTGTAAACCGCCGCCGCGTGATTACGCTGAACGACGGTGTACCCGGCGAGCGCTCAATCTCAGTGGCTTGCATGCACTGCTCTGACGCACCTTGCATGGCTGTATGCCCGGTAAACTGCTTTTACCGCAC
>JANOSN010000213.1:0-6282 GCA_031415895.1 Polaromonas sp.
AGTACCCAGTTCGCATAGCCCAAATCCGTTCGGGCTGAGCTTGTCGAAGCCTTCGCAAACCCTTCGACAAGCTCAGGGCGAACGGGATTATTTGATCAACTAAACGCCACTTCTAGCCGAGGCAGCGGTGCGTCAAAATCAGCCGCCCAGGTTTGCCCGGGGGTGACTGGCCAAGCATCAGTCCAAGTGCCCGTGGTGATCACGTCGCCCGCCTGCAGGCTGGGCGCGCCGGGGCACAGGGCCAGCTCGCGGGCAAAGTGCAACAGGGCTTGCAGTGGGTCGCCCAGCACGGCAGCACCTGCGCCGCTGTCTACCACCTTGGCGTCTTGGCTTAGGCGCACGGTGGCGGCGGCTAGTACGGCGCCAAGTTCCTTAGCATTGGCTGCCAGGCCCAGCACAGGCTGCTTTGTGCCCACCAGCAGGTGCGCATGCAGCGCGCCGTCGGCAATAGCGTCGGCAGCAGCAAACTTCCAGTCAGTGTGGTGCGACTGCACAATTTCAAAGCCGGGGGCTACCCAGTCTAGGCAGTTAAATAAGTCGTCTAGCGTGGCGTGCACAGGCGGCGCAGCACGCAGGCCAAACACGGTTTCGGGCTCGATGCGTGGCTGGCTGATGCCTTGCAGCTTGATGATGCCTTGCTCATCGCAAAAACTTACCGTGCTGTCGTATATCGTGCCCCACACAGGCGCAGCCACGTTGTAGCGCGGCCAAATGCTGCGGTTGGTAAAACCAATTTTAAAACCACGCGGCACCTCGCCACGCGCTATGCGCAGTGCGCGCACGGCCAACGCGCGCTGGTAGGCGGTGGGTACGTCTAGGTTTGTCAGTGCAGGCCACAGCTGTGCGCTGTCGTAGTGGGCTAGTAAATCAGCGGGATGCATAGTCAATCACCTTAAAACTCTATCTTGTCACATTGTTGCAAATTGCGTGTTGACTTGTGCAACCGAATGCATAATTTTTTTCAAAGCTCGCAACCAGCGTCCGTACAATCCAAGCAATGACGATTATTGAGCTGATTGAACAAAGCGCTGCCCAGCTAGAGGCCGCAGGCGTGGGCTACGGCCATGGCACAGCCAACGCTTTTGACGAAGCGGCGTGGCTAGTGCTGTGGACACTAAAGTTACCTATTGATGACCTAGATTCAGTATCAAATCAGCCTGTAGTCCAAGCATCTATTGATCAAGTAGCTACGATTTTAAGAGCACGCATCGATTCCCGCAAGCCTGCAGCCTACCTTACGCAAGAGGCTTGGCTGCAAGGCGTGCCGTTTTATGTAGACGAGCGGGCCATTGTGCCGCGCAGTTTTATTGCCGAATTATTGGCCGATGGCAGCATAGACCCGTGGTTAACTGAGTCAAGCCACCGCGTACTAGACCTGTGTACCGGCAACGGTAGCTTGGCCGTGCTGGCGGCCATGGCCTACCCTGATGTGACGGTGCAGGCGGCAGACATCAGCACCGATGCACTGGCTGTAGCGCAAATCAACATTGATAAACACCAGCTTGCATCGCGCATTACTACCCTCGTGTCAGATGGCCTAGCGCACTGCGCAGGCCCTTATGACTTGGTGCTGTGTAACCCGCCTTATGTCAACAGCGCCAGTATGGCGGCGCTACCTGCTGAATACTTAACCGAGCCGCATATAGCGCTGGCAGGTGGCAGCGATGGCATGGACTTTATTCGACCGCTGCTGCGTGATTTGCCTGCCAAGCTAAGTGATCAAGGTGTGTTGGTTTTAGAGATTGGCAACGAACGTGCCTACTTTGAAGCGGCATTTCCGCGCGTTGAGGCGGTGTGGCTGGAAACCTCAGCGGGTGAAAATGAAGTGTTATTGATTACACGAGCTGGTTTATTGCTGTAAAGCTACGGTTAATCCATCACGATAGCGTGACATAAGGCACATATGAGGAGGCTAGTCTAGGTTGCACCACAGCACGAAATGTAAAATACATTACTCGTTGGAAACAAGCTGAAACTCATTATCAGCAATAGAAAATTTAATGCCTGATCGCGCCATCAATACCGTTAAAAAGCTAGGTCGCTACGACATCGTACGCGTGCTGGGCAAGGGTGCGATGGGCGTGGTGTATGAAGCACTCGACCCAAACTTAAACCGCAAGGTCGCTATCAAAACGGTGCGCGTTGACAGCCTGGGCAAAGACGAAGCTGCCGAATACGAACTGCGGTTTCGTACAGAAGCGCATTCTGCAGCCCGTTTGCAGCACCCTAACATTGTCAGCGTGTACGACTCTGACCGCGACGGCAACACGCCGTTTTTGGTGATGGAATTTGTCAAGGGTGAAGACTTAAAGCATTATTTAGACTCTGGCCAGCGTTATTCATTAGAGCAGTCGGTGCGCATGATGCGTGATCTACTAGCGGCCTTGGACTATGCACACCAACGCAAAATAGTTCACCGCGACATCAAACCCGCTAACTTGCTGCTAGAAGCCGATGGCCGTGTCAAGCTGACCGACTTTGGAGTTGCGCGTATCCAAGACTCTGGCGAAGCTACCCGCACGCAAGGCGGCATGGTGGGCACGCTGAAGTACATGTCGCCTGAGCAGGTGGAGGGCAAGACAGTTGATGCGTTGTCAGATTTGTTTTCGGCAGGCATCGTGTTGTACCAATTGCTGACAGACCGCCGCCCTTTTGATGGCGATAGTTATTTCTCTATCGTTAACCAAATCACCAACCAGCAACCACCCGCACCTAGCAGCATTAACCAAATGCTACCTACAGCGGTAGACGCAGTGGTCTCGCGTGCGCTGGCTAAAGACAAAACGCAGCGCTTTGCCACTGCGCAAGATTTTTCTTTAGCATTGCAGGCCGCCGCGCGCCGCGCTGACCCTACCATCACACCATCGGCTAATCCATACAAAATTATCGAGCAACACAGCACTGGCTCGCTAGAACGTAGCGGCTCTACCGCCAGCAGCACCTTGACGGGCACAGGCAGCACCGTAACCCAAGAGCTTGAGCTGGTGTACTGGAAAGACGTAAAAGACGCTGATGATATAGAGGACGTAGAGGGCTTTTTAAAGCGATTTCCTGATGGCGTATACGCAGACTTAGCCAAACGCCGTCTCAAGCGCATGGCGCAAGAGCGGGCCGAACAAGGTCAAGACCGCTACGACCAAACCTTAATTGCTAAACCGCCCACCTCAGAAGCTGAGGCCTTAGCAGACTACACGCTAGGTATAACAGGGCTAGCTAAAACTAGCTTTGATGCAGATGCAACGAATCCACAAATTCGCCCAACTGAGACTGCCACCGCAGCCAAAATCGCTACCAACTCAGCACTGGCAGATGACTACACCGCGCTGGCACGCCCAGCTGCAACGCTAGCCAATACACAGCCTTTAGCCGATACCACCGCATCTTTGGCCAGCGAAGCATTGCCAGCGCAGACCCCGCAGGCCCCACAAGCCTCGCAGGCCACAACTGCGGCAGCCTCAACTAAGGCAGCATCAGTTGCGATAGCCCCAGCGCCGCGTAAAAAAACCGGCTTGATCGTAGGCTTGGCAGTTTTAACCCTAGGCGCTGCTGCTTGGTGGGCATGGCAAAGTCGGCCAAGTAACAGCATCATTACCGAGTCCTCAATAGAAGCTGGCATACCGATGCTTGGTGCCTCAGCTTCAGGTAACAATACCAGCACGGCTTCTGTTAATCCTACGTTGGCAGCAGCATCTGATGCAGTGGTAGTTAGCACACCCGCTGTAGCTAGCCCGATCATCGTCAGCTCTGAGTCATCAGCAATCACCACCAGTTTACCCAGCACAACTACATTAACCGTCACCCCACCTAAGCCCGGTGCATCGTCTGCACGCGCAATAGCGGCAGCCAAGCAAGCCCAACGCGATGCACAAGCCCGTGCCAACGCTGGCACTAGCTCACCAATTACTACTTACTCAGGAAACACAACTACCCTTGCCCCTGTAACATCTGCCCAGCCAGCGGCCAACAGCCCCAGCGCGGCAAATAATAGTGCCACAAGCACAGCACCCAGCCGTCCTAAAGAAAATGTTGCTACAGGCCCGCAACAGGCCTGCGAAGGCCGCGTATTGTTTGGCTATGGTGCCTGCCTGTACGAGCAGTGCGCCAAACCCGCTTTTTTTAACCACCCTTACTGCGCAGACCAGCGCGAGAGACAAGAAAAAGCGCGCGGACAAAACTAGCCCGATAATATAGGGTTGCGCTTTTGCTTTTTGTCTTTTTTGACTGACCGGCACCCTAGCTGCTCAGCCCCACATGATTACTCTGAAAAATATTACCCTGCGCCGCAGCGCCAAAGTGCTGCTGGGCGACGCCAACCTGACTATCAACCCCGGAGAAAAACTCGGTTTAGTCGGGCGCAATGGCGCTGGCAAATCTACATTGTTTGGCCTGCTTAACGGCTCGCTGCATGAAGACGCGGGCGACTACTACATGCCCACGCAGTGGCGCATGTCGCAAGTTGAGCAAAACATGCCTGAAACCGATGAGACCGCCACCGAATATGTAGTGCGCGGCGACACCCGCCTCAACGAACTGCGCCAACAACTAGAAAAAGCTGAAGCCGCGCACGCGATAGACCCGGACGACATGGACGCTGGCATGGACATAGCCCACGCCTACACCGACCTGGCCGATGCGGGTGACCATGATGCTATCCCGCGTGCACAAGCCTTGATCTTGGGCCTGGGTTTTCAAAGCCACGAGCTAGAGCAAGCTGTTAACAGCTTCTCAGGCGGCTGGCGCATGCGCCTGCAGTTGGCCCGTGCGCTGATGTGCCCCAGCGACCTGCTGCTGCTGGACGAGCCCACTAACCACTTAGACCTGGACGCATTGGTATGGCTAGAAGCTTGGCTCAAACGCTACGAAGGCACGATGATTGTCATTAGCCACGACCGCGAGTTTTTGGATGCCATTACCACCACCACCGTACATATCGACAACGCCCAACTTAACCGCTATGGCGGTAACTACAGCGCGTTTGAAGAGCTTAAATCGCAGCAAATGGTGCTGCAGCAAGCGGCATTTAGCAAGCAGCAAGACAAAATTGCCCACTTGCAAAAATTTATCGACCGCTTTAAAGCCAAGGCCAGTAAAGCCAAACAAGCGCAAAGCCGTGTGAAGGCGCTAGACCGCATGGAGAAAATTGCACCGCTGCTGGCCAGCGCGGACTTTAACTTTGAATTCAAAGAACCGGCCAACTTGCCTAACCCCATGCTGGCCATCACCGATGCCAACTTTGGCTACCACACCGACGAAGGCATCAAAACCATCGTGCGCGGCGTGAATAAATCAGTGCTGGCTGGTCAGCGTATTGGTATTTTGGGTGCCAACGGCCAAGGTAAATCGACCGTAGTCAAAACCATTGCGCGCGACTTGAATATTCTGTCGGGCACCGTGACCGAAGGCAAGGGCCTGCGCATTGGCTACTTTGCACAGCAAGAGCTGGACGTGCTGCGCGCCCAAGACACGCCACTAGAGCACATGATTAGGCTGGCTAAAGAACATGCTGCAGCAGGCTTTGCAGGCGAGTCAGGCAAAGAGCAAGATTTACGCGGATTTTTAGGTGCGTTTAACTTTAACGGTGACATGGTCAAACAAGCCGTAGGCACCATGAGCGGTGGCGAAAAAGCCCGCTTGGTGCTGTGCATGATGGTATGGCAGCGCCCTAACCTGCTGCTGCTAGACGAACCTACCAACCACCTAGATTTGACCACGCGCGAAGCGCTGTCCATGGCGCTTAATGAGTTTGAAGGCACGGTCATGTTGGTTAGCCATGACCGCGCATTGCTGCGCGCGGTGTGTGACGAGTTCTGGTTAGTAGGCCGCGGCGTGGTGGCACCGTTTGATGGTGACCTGGACGACTACCAGCGCTATTTGCTGGACGAATCTAAGCGCCTGCGTGAGCTAGCTAAAAGCGATGCAGCTGCGATGCAAGCTGCCCCTGCAGCTGTAGCCGCCATGCCTGCAGCACCCGCTGTACAACAAGCGTCTAGTACTGCCGCACCCGCGTTATCAAAAGCAGCTTTGCAAAACCTCAAAAAGAAACAGTCGGAAGCTGAAAGCCTGATCGCCCAACTGCAAGCTGAGCAAAGTAGGCTGCATGCACAGCTGTCACAAAATCTGCCTGCACCAGACCTAGCCCAAGCCGCTAAACGCTTAAAAACTGTTGACACAGAATTAGCACACATAGAGGAGCAATGGCTCAGTTTTGGCGAGACTTTAGAAGCGCAGACTTAGGGGCGCCAACTCAGTGTAAAGTGTAGGCACTGCAGCCGCAGTGATCTA
>JANOSN010000214.1:0-2178 GCA_031415895.1 Polaromonas sp.
TACAGCAGCGGCATGGTGTTAAACACCAGCAGCGCCAACACCACCGGCACGCGCGCCACAGCAGAGTACAAACACAGGCTTTGCAGCGCCACCAAACCGCCTACACACAGCACCTAATGCAAGCGCGGGCGTGGCTGCGGCGACGGCACGCGCTGCCATAGCACCACAGCCCACAACACCAAGGCCGTAATGCCCGAACGCATCAAGATCGCCGTGGTGACGCCCACGCCATTGTCAAACGCCACACGCGCCGCCACATGGTTGGCCGCAAAGCACACACCCAGTGCTAACAAAATAGACAAAGCCGCTGGACGCGAGAACATGGTGGTAGGCATAGATACTATGAATTTTATAGCTGCTTAAGTAATGAATATTTGGACTACAGCACTATTTGACCAATATTCAGCTAATTCAAAGCCAATTGCGGCTCAAACTTGCTGCGCAAGATGCTGAAGTAGGCTTTGACGTTGCGCACCTGCGCGTCTGTCGTCAGCACGCGCTGCACCAAGGCCAAATAATCGGGCATGTCGCGCACCTGCACGATCAGCACAAAATCTGGCCCGGGGCTGACGCGGTAGCACTGTTGCACGGCGCGCTCGGGCGCTATGCGCGCCTCAAACGCGCTGAGCACTTGGCTGCTTTGCTCAGTCAACGTGACCTCCACAATCGCGGTCAGGCCGTGGCCTAGCAGCGCTGCCAGCTTTTGTGGGTTGAGCACGGCGATGTGCCGCTCGATCACGCCCAGCTCGGTCAGCCGTTTAACGCGGCGCAGGCAAGTGGGCGGCGATACATGCACCTTCGCTGCTAGGTCTTGGTTGCTGATGCTGGAGTCAGTCTGCAGCTGGTCAAGGATGCGCAAGTCGATGGCATCGAGTGCTAATTTTTCAGTATTTAATTCCATAATCTATATATAAATGAAATTTAAGTAATTTATAAATATTTTTTGAAATTAAATACCAAATACTATTAAATATCAATCATTAATTTTTATCTAACTGGCCTACGATACAGTCCATCAGCAATCCATTGGCAAACAAGGAGCAGTCTCATGTGTGGCATCGTCGGCGCAGTATCTCAACGCAATATCGTCCCCGTTTTAGTGCAAGGCCTGCAGCGGCTGGAATATCGGGGCTATGACTCGTGCGGCGTGGCCGTGCACGCAGGCGGCCTTAAACGCGCCCGCACCACCAGCCGCGTGGCCGAGCTGGGCGCGCAGATTGAGGCGGACAAAGCCGCAGGCACGCCGTTTGAAGGCAGCACCGGCATAGCCCACACCCGCTGGGCCACCCACGGCGCACCGGCAGTGCACAACGCCCACCCGCACTTTAGCCACGGCACGGGTGACGCAGGTTCTAAGCCCGATAGTTTGACGAACGCGGCGGTCAAGCCGCCTCGGGTAGCCCTGGTGCACAACGGCATCATTGAAAACCACGAACAGTTGCGCCGTGACCTGCAAGCCAAGGGCTACGTGTTTGTCAGCCAAACCGACACCGAAGTGATCGCGCACTTGGTGGACAGCCTGTACGACGGCGATATTTTTGATGCCGTGAAAGCTTCCCTGAAGCACCTGCACGGTGCGTACGCGCTGGGCGTGTTTCATAAAGACGAGCCACACCGTATCATCGGCGCACGCGCAGGCTCGCCACTCATCTTGGGTGTGGGCGCCAAATCCACAGGCAGCGCGCAGGCAGACGAAAACTTTTTAGCCAGCGATGCGATGGCACTGGCTGGCGTGACCGACCAGATTGTGTACTTGGCCGAAGGCGACGTGGTGGACATGCAGCTGGGCAAATACTGGATAGAAAATGCAGGTGCTGCCGTGCAGCGCGAAGTTAAAACCGTGCAAGCCCACAGCGGCGCAGCCGAGCTGGGGCCGTACCGTCACTACATGCAAAAAGAAATTTTTGAACAGCCGCGCGCTATTGGCGACACGCTAGAGGGCTTGGTAGGCATCACGCCCGAGCTGTTTGACCAGCCCACTACCGCAGGGGCTGGCCACAAGCCTGGCGAAGGCGCTTTCAACACCTTTAAAGACATCGACAACGTGCTCATCTTGGCCTGCGGCACCAGCTACTACAGCGGCAGCGTAGCCAAGTATTGGATGGAGTCGATTGCCAAAATACCCTGCAACGTAGAAATCGCCAGCGAATACCGCTACCGCGACAGCGTGCCCAACCC
>JANOSN010000215.1:0-2235 GCA_031415895.1 Polaromonas sp.
CACCACAGCGGGGCCTACGCCTTTAACGGCTAGTAGCTGGGCGCGCTCGGTGATGGTAAATGGCATGCGGTGGTGTCCTTTGCAAGCAGTCGCTAGGTGGTCGGCCGATGGCGCGGATAGCTTACACAGTGGCCCTAGAACTCCAAGTTGTCGATCAATCGCGTGGTGCCCAGCTTTGCCGCGCCTAGTGCTACCAAGCTGCTTAGCGCATCACCCGGCAGGGGGCTTTGCAGGTCGGCTTGGCGGCGAATAGTCAAATAGTCGGGTTTCCAACCGCGTGCTGTCAGTTGTTGCAGGGCGTGCGCCTCTAGCGCGGCGTAATCAGTATGGCCAGCGGTATGGCCTGCTGTGACCTTGGCAATCAGCGTCTTGAGCGCCAAAGACAGTTGCACGGCTTCTGCACGTTCAGTGGGGCTTAAAAACCCGTTGCGCGAGCTCAGTGCCAAGCCGTCGTCAGCGCGGTGTGTTTCAAAGGCAATCATCTGCACAGGCATGGCAAATTGGCGCACCATGTGGCGCAGCACCATGTTTTGCTGGTAATCTTTTTTACCGAAAATCGCCACGCTAGGCTGCACGCACTGAAACAGCTTCATCACCACGGTACACACGCCGATAAAAAATCCGGGCCGAAAGTGGCCTTCCAAAATATCGGCCAGCTCTTTGGGTGGATGTACTTTGAAGGTTTGCGGCTCGGGGTAGAGCACTTTTTCATCCGGTGCAAACAGCACATCGCAGCCTGCGGCTTGCAACTGTGCGCAGTCGCTGTCCCAGGTGCGCGGGTATTTGTCAAAGTCTTCATGTGGCAAAAACTGCAAGCGGTTAACGAAGATACTGGCTACGGTGCTGTCGGCAGTGCCCTCTGTTTTGCATTGCTGGGCGCGTTGCACCAGTGCGATGTGGCCAGCGTGCAGATTGCCCATCGTGGGTACAAAAGCACTGCGCTTGCCAGCCAGTGCCAGGCGCAGATCTTGTGTGGTGTGACAGATTTTCATAGCGATACAGTTTTAAAGTGTGAGTGCACCAGCCCAACGCAATGTGGCTAGGCCTGTGGTGTTGGGGGCGCTAGGCTACCAAGCGTGCAGGCTGTTATCTGGAAAAGTACCGTTCTTCACCGCGCTAATATAGGCTGCAAAAGCCGCTTTCACATTGCCAGTGTCAGCCATAAAGTCGCGGACAAATTTTGGGTTTTTACCCAAGTTAATACCCAGCATATCGTGCAGCACCAGCACTTGGCCCGCGCAGCCGTTGCCAGCGCCGATACCGATGGTGTGGCAGCTGGTCAGCTCAGCAGTTAGCGCAGTGGCCAACACATGCGGCACCATCTCTAGTACCACCATGGCCGCACCTGCGTCTTGCAGTTCGTGGGCATGGCGCTTAAGAGTAGCCGCTGATTCATCTGTTTTGCCCTGCACCCGGTAGCCACCCAGTGCGTGCACGGTTTGCGGCGTAAGGCCCAAGTGCGCGCACACAGGTATGCCGCGCTCGACCAAAAAGCGCACCACCTCGGCAGTCCAACCACCACCCTCTAATTTGATCATGTGCGCGCCTGCCTGCATCAGCACAGCGGCGCTGCGCAGAGCTTGCTCTTTGCTCTCGTGGTAGCTGCCAAAAGGCAAGTCGCCTATCAGCCAAGTAGTGCCCTGCGTTCTGTGCAAGCCGCGCGACACAGACTCCACGTGGTAGCGCATGGTCTCCAGGCTCACACCGGTGGTGCTGGGCAAGCCTTGGCACACCATGCCCAGTGAGTCACCCACCAAAATACACTCTACGCCCGCAGCATCGGCCACGCTGGCAAAAGTTGCGTCATACGCAGTCAGCATGGTAATTTTTTCACCCCGCTCACGCATCTCACGCAGGCGTGGCAGGCTAACCGGTTTACGCGGTGCCTGCGAGCTGACTTTGCCCGCGCCATAAACTGCTTGTTGCGTAGTTTGTTGGTCAGTGGTGGATGTGGACATGAATACTCCCAATAGTTTGCGCGCAGTCTAACAAGAAATTAGCGGGCTTGTTTTTTGTTATTAACAAATTTTTGTTCTCTGCGGGTTGGTTGTTTGTACTGGAACGCGACCTGCTGCGCCGTAGGGCTATCGCCACCCGAACCACGGGCCCTGCGGGCAAGCATCTGCGGTACGCATTCCGGGGGGAATTTAGAAACTCGCGCAAGCGCTCAAACATCTAAATTCCTGATCCCCTGCATTTGCGTTACTCGAGCCCGAAGTTCGAATCGGTGGCGAC
>JANOSN010000216.1:0-4231 GCA_031415895.1 Polaromonas sp.
GGGGGCAAGCCATGTAGCAGCGTCGGTCTTGTAGCCATCGGGCGTCGGCCAAGCATGTAGCGGTTGGCCAGCTTGATTTAAAAAACCCAGTGCCAACTGCAGGTCACGCGGGTCTTTCACCCCGCCTTGGGCAGTCAGCAATGAGCAGGCATAGTCAAAAGGTGTTTTAAACAAGGTGTTATCGGCTTGCCAAAAATCTGGCGACGCGATGATGGCTTGCATCACCGCGCGTATATCGCCTTGGGTGCGGGTAAAGGTGGCTGCTAGTTGGGCTTGCAGTGCGGGGCTAGGCTTGTCAGACACAAAGGCTTGGGCCAAACGCAGCGTGACGCGCTTAGCGGTAGCGGGGTGGCGTGCCAGCATGCGTATGGCGTCTTCACCCTCTTGCTTGCCATTGTTTTTAAACGTGGTGCCGAGCAGCACTTTGTCGCCCGTGTCGTGCTGGCGTGCGTTGAACGCAAAGCCTTTGCCTTGGGCAATGGGCACAGTCCAGCCGGTCAATATGCGGGCCAGCTCGCGCACATCGGCTTGGGTGTAGCCTGCACCTACGCCCAAGGTGTGCAGCTCCATCAGCTCGCGGGCGTAGTTTTCGTTCAGGCCGCGCGCGTTACTTTGCGCTTGGTCTAGGTACAGCAGCATGGCGGGGTGGTGTGCGCTGGTCAGCACCAGGTCTTCAAACTTGCCCAGTGCGTTAGCACGCAGCGTGGTGGCGTAATTGCCCACAAAGGCGCGGGTGGGGCCTTTGGTAATGGAGATGTTGAAATGGTTAAACCAAAATTCAGTCATCTTGGCAAGCAAGGGTTGCTCAATAGCGCTGTCGCTGCAGGCCATCACGCGCCATGCGGCTGAGGTGCGCACAGTCTCGCGCAAAAAACGCTCGTCGATGATGGCTTTGTCGGCGTCGGTATCTTTAGCATCGGCTGCGCGCTCACGCAGTTTTTTGCGTGCTTCATTAAAGGCGTGATACTCAGCGGCTAAGTTATCGACAGGCGCGTTAAAACCCGCCATGTCTGCCGGTATATTGGGGCGCTGTTGGCTGGCCGCATAAGCTGCGTCGACCTGCTGCAGCGCCCACACTGCCGCGTTGGGCTGGGCGGCTTGTGCGCTGGCGGCGGTGGGTGCGTAGCCCAGGCGCGATGTGGCGCGCCAAGCGGGGGCTGTGCCCGTGGTTAAATTTACAGGTATCTTTTGTGTGGCAGCTAGGGCCGCTTGGGTGCCGGGTGAGGACTGCACACTAGCGTCTGGCCGCGCTTTGATTGGACTGCAGCCGAGCAGTGCAACAGCGGCCGTTGCGGCGATCGCTGTGGCTAGTGCGCTGCGTTGAATATAACGATGGTGTTGCATCCCTTGCTCCTGATAAGCGTGCGCCAAACACTTGGGCAGGCTTTATTGTGTGGCTGTCTAACGCAGTAATCTGTGCTTGGTTGGCAGGGTTTACACAGCTTTACCAGTGTGTGGCTTTTGCTTTACACAGCCTACTTCTACACCGGCTGCTTGCCCATTAAACCGCATCAGAAGCTACCACCTTAAATGACGGCGCCGTGTCTGCCACTGTGCCTGCACCAGCAAGGGGCACGGGCTCAAACGTCCAGTGTGTAGCATGAAAACTGGCCACTGCAGGCCGGTGCGCTATCGACACCAGCACGCCGCCCATGGCGCGTAGCTGCGTGCGCAGGCGTTCATACAAGGTTTGCTCAGCAGCAGGGTCTAGCGCGCTCGTGGCTTCGTCGGCAAACACCCAGCGCGGCTTTTTCAAAAACACCCGTGCCAGTGCCAAGCGCTGCTGCTCACCCCCCGACAGCTTTTGGCCCCAAGCGTCTTCATCATTCAGCCGGGTTTTAAGCTGCGGCAACAAGGCATCGTCCAGTGCTTGGCACAGCGCTGCATCGGTGTAGATTGCTGCATCGTCTGGGTAGGCCAGTGCAATGCGTAGTGTGGCGTTAGGAAAGTAAGGTCGCTGCGGAATAAACATGGCCTGCGCATCAAAGCCCTCGGGCCGCGTGATCTTGCCGGTAGCGAAAGGCCAAATACCTGCAATGGAGCGCAGCAGCGTGCTCTTGCCACTGCCCGACGGCCCCTGCACTACGATGGTGTCACCCAGCTGGGCTTGAAGGTTGACGTTTTGCGCCAGGGCATGGCCATTGGGCAGCATTAAACCCAAGTGGTCCAGCTGCAGCTGATCGCCAGTTGCTACATTTATCATAGCTGCTTGAGCAGTAGATACTTGGACTATCGGCATATTTGATTGGTAATTTAAGCTTTCGGCACTGAGCAGCGAGCTTTCAAAGGTAGTCAGGCGGTCAGTGGTGGCTTTCCACAGCGCTAGTCTTGAATAGTTGTCCACAATCCAACTGAGCGAGCCTTGCACTTCACCAAAAGCGCTAGAGGTTTGTATGACCTGACCTAACTGGATCACTCCAGCAAAATAGCGCGGTGCCACCACGATAAACGGAAAGATCACCGCCGCTTGGCTGTAGCTGGCTGTAAACCAAGTAAGCCTTTTTTGTGCCCAAATCATCTTCAGCGTGACCTGCAGCACATCGGTAAACCGCCCGTTAAGCGACTGGCGTTCGACCGCCTCGCCTTTGTACAGCGCAATCGACTCTGAGTATTCACGCACCCGCACGAGGTCATGGCGAAAGTGCGCTTCGGTTTTTTGTTGCTCAAAATTAAGCGCCACCAGTGGCCTGCCAATCAAATGGGTAAGTACACTGCCCGCCACCGCGTACAGCAAAGCCAGCCATACCAAAAAGCCAATCACGTAATAGGTTTGGCCACCCACGGTAAATTCAAAACCACGGCTTAAACCCCACAAAATGCCAATGAAAGCGGCAATGTTGACTGTGGCCAGCAAGAAGCCCATGCTCAGTGTGACGGTGTAGTCAGTAAATAACTTAATGTCTTCTTGAATACGTTGATCAGGGTTGTCTGGGCTGGCCTCGCCTTGAGGCGTGTAGCGTGCCAGCTCCATTTGGTAGAAGGCTTTGTTGCTGGTCCAGCGTGTCAGGTAATAGCGCGTCATCCATTCGCGCCAGTTAAGCTCGAGGCGTTGGGTGAGGTACAGCTTGTAGACCTGCACCACAATGTTGAGCACGGCAAGCATGCAAAACCAGCGTATCTGTGCCCAAAACACATCGACCTGTTTATTTTGCAGCGCGTCATAAAACACGCGGTACCACTCGTTAAACTGCACACTGACGTAGACGTAAAACAAATTCAGCGCCATCACGACAATTAACAGCGCGCGCGCTTTCCACTTTTGGTCAGACTGAAAGTACGGAAGCGACAAAGCCCAAACTTTGCGGGTTTGGGCTTTTAATTCAATGAACTTAGCGCTCAATGTGGCAAAAAGGGTCATGACAAACTTTCTATTTGACTGCGTCCCATACTAACTTACTGCCCGTTAAAAACATACCGGTATAGACAAGGCGGTAAAACAAAGTGGGCTGAATATGCCTAGCAATTCTCACGCCCACCCACACGCCGATGGGGGCAAACGGTAAGAGCGCCAATGAGGTGGCAAAGTTTCGCATGTCTAGCAAACCCAGCCACGCATACGGAACCCATTTGGCTAGGTTGATGATAAAAAAGAAATACGCCATGGTGGCGGTAAACACCAAGGGCTTGAGCTTGAGCGGGATGGCATACGCGCTAATCGGCGGGCCACCGGCGTGGGCAATAAAACTGGTAAAGCCTGAGGTGGTGGTCAGCAGCACGCCCAGCCAGCGCGGAGGCGGCCCTGCGTTTGCCTTGGGCGGGAACAGCAGGCGCTGCGCTAAAAACAGCAATGTGAATGCACCCACAATGCCTGCCACGATTTGCGGCTGCAAAAATTTAAATAGCAAAGCGCCAATCACAATGCCCAGCAAGCCGCAGGGCAGCAAAAACTTTAACAACTGTTTATCAAAATCATGGCGAAAAGCCGCAATACCCAGCAGGTCCATCACCAACAGCACAGGCATCAATATAGCTGCAGCTTGCGGCACGGTGATGACCAACGCCATCATGGGCACAGCCAGCGATCCAAACCCTGCGCCAAAGCCGCTTTTGCTCAAGCCCAGCAGCAGCACAGCAGGAATGGCAATGGCGTAGAAGTGCCAGTCGGTAATCAAAGGGAAGTTCAAAGGCCGCAGCTCAATTATTTTTGCGCTTTAAATTTAACGCTTTAAACGATGGTGCAAGCTTGGTCAAACGACAAACGTTTATTGCGCGCAAAAGTTTTGCTATGGTC
>JANOSN010000217.1:0-2692 GCA_031415895.1 Polaromonas sp.
ACACCAAGTGCCAGAGCGAGCACAGAACACAAGCAACATCTACATCGCGAAACTAACGCCCCCTGCGCACCAGCAAAACCAACAGCACCAGCGCCATAACAACAAACGCCACAAACGACCAATTGGCGATCGAGCCGCCCAAAAGCGTCCAGTCCACCTTACTGCAATCACCGCCGCCTTTAAAAATCATCGGAATAGCGCGTTTGAGGGGGAATGTTTCCACCATGCCGTAAAAATCGCGCCCGCAGCTGACTGATTCGGGTGGGTACCACTGCAAAATGCTTTGCCGCGCGGCTACAAAAGCGCCACCTGCGGCCCACAGCAGAGTCAACACAGCAAAAATCTTTTGCGCTAAGTTTGGTGTGGCATTTTTATTGCCTTTTAGCCCTAACGTCCAAGTAATCACTGCAAAGACAGCTACTAAAATCAGAGCATAGCGCTGCACAATACACATTGGGCAAGGCTCCAAACCCACCACGTGTTGCAGGAACATGCCAAACGCCAGCATGCCCACGCAGGCCAGTGCTACCCAGCCTGCGCCGCGGCTTAGATTGAGGTTTTTCCAAAAATTAAGCATCTGCTATTCCAGTAAGAGACAATAGAGGTATTGGACACGCAAATATCGCCTTGGTTCGCCGCGTTTTGCTACTGTTTTCTTATTTACATATTCTTTTTAGACGACTGGACACACCACATGGCACGCATGATTAACTGCATTAAATTGGGCAAAGAAGCTGAGGGCTTGGACTTTCCGCCCTACCCTGGAGAGCTGGGCAAAAAGCTGTGGCAGCAGGTCAGCAAAGAGGCATGGGCTGCGTGGATGAAGCAGCAGACCATGCTAGTGAATGAAAATCGCCTGAACTTGGCAGACCTGCGTGCACGCCAGTACCTAGCGCGCCAGATGGAAGCACACTTTTTTGGCGCAGGCGCTGATGCAGTGCAAGGCTATGTACCGCCTACGGCTTAAAGATCGCAGCCTGCGGCTTTGATGGGCTGCACAACATGCTTTTTACCAATCAAATAGCCTGATTAGCCAGATGCCTCAGATAACCAGCCCGTTCACCCTGAGCTTGTCGAAGGGTTATTTTTCAGCATCTGAGGCATCTTTCTAATCAGGTCAAATAGCCTTGTAGTCCAAGTATTTATTGCTCAAGCAGCTATGAAAATTATAGTAATCGGTGCGGGGCTAGCAGGCAGTGCATGTGCCAATGCGTTAGCTCTGCAGGGCTGCGATGTGACGGTGTTAGTCGCCGAGCAGCCAACGTCGCCATCTAGCAGCCTGCCCGCTGCGCTGATGGCACCGCACCACGGCGCGGCTAGTAACCCCATTACCCAACTAAGCCACCTGGGCATACAGGCCACCCTGCAAGCTGCGCGCGAACTACTAGTGCAAGGCCGCGACTGGCAGCACTGCGGCACCTTGCTGCGCGCTGGCAAGCTGGGGCCGCAGGCCAAATGGTTTGCTGATGCGGCGTGGGTCAAACCCGCAGCACTGGTGGCAGCGTGGCTGGCGCATCCGCGCATTACTGTGCTGGCAGATGCCACCGTGCACTGCCTGCAGCGCAGCCCAGGCACCGACACTGGCTGGCAAGCAATGGATGCGCAAGGCAGCGTGCTAGCGCAGGCCGACGCTGTTGTGCTGGCCAATGCCTACCAAGCCAAAGCCTTACTGCATAGCTTGAACCTACAACATGCAGCAGACGCATTGCACCAAGTGGTCGGCCAAGTGATTTACGGCCCGTGGACCTCTGACTGGCAAACAGCCTGGCCGCAGCTGCTACCTGAGCTGGCCCAGTACTACGCTGCTGATAACGCAAAGAATACGCGAGCGTCTACAACAGACTTTTGCGCCGTCAACGGCAACGGCCACTTCATCCCTGCAATACCGTGGCCAGGCTCTGCGGGAGGCCACATCTGGCTGAGTGGGTCAACCTATGAGCACGATGCGCCGCGCGAACCTGCACACGGCCCGCAAGTCACCCCTCAAGGCCTAGCCACTAACTTGCAACGCCTGCAGCAACTCATCCCCGCTGCTGCAGACCTGCTGGCCGCGCAGCACAGCGCTGGCATATTGCGCGGCTGGGCCGGTGCGCGCTGCACCACGCGCGACCGGTTGCCCATGGTGGGCGCGGTCTCGCAGGCAGGTGCGCCCGGCCTATACGCCTGCACTGCCATGGGGTCACGCGGGCTAAGCTTTGCAGCAGTGTGTGGGCAGCACTTGGCAGCGTGCATCACCCAGAGGCCGTTAGATGCATTACCTGCGTTATTACAGCAACGCTTGGCTGTAGAGCGTTTCAGCACTGGTTTATGCATCATTTAAGCTTGTAGTCCAAGTATTTATTACTTATATAGCTATTAAAAACGTAGCGCTCATGTTGTAGTCGATCTCCAATAGACAGCCTGCAAGCTCTGCTACTATTTGCCCATGCAATTTTTAAACAACTTTTTACTAGCCATATTGTGCGGCTTATTGGGCGCGCAACCAGTGGCCGCACTTGCTCAAGACGGCTGTCCTCCAACGCCTACAGTCCCCACAGCCACAGAGATAGCCGAGCTACAAAAATCGGCCAAAGATCGAGGCTTTTTATGGCGCATCAGCAAGGGCGGCGCTGCATCGTATTTGTACGGCACCATCCACGTATCTAAACGCGAATGGGCCTTCCCCGGCCCGCAACTGGTGCAGGCCGTTCTG
>JANOSN010000218.1:0-1063 GCA_031415895.1 Polaromonas sp.
AAGCAAGCCAGCGATTTGATGAGCAAATATGTTGGTGAAACCGAGCAGCAAATGGCGGCGATGTTCCGCGACGCTGAAGCCGAAAAAGCCGTGTTGCTGCTGGACGAAGCCGACAGCTTCTTGCAAGACCGCCGCGGCGCACAGCGCAGCTACGAGGTGACTGAGGTGAACGAAATGCTGCAGCAGATGGAGCGCTACAACGGCATCTTTGTGTGCACCACCAACCTGCTAGACCGCGTGGACCAAGCCGCCTTGCGCCGCTTCACCTTCAAAATCAAGTTCAAGCCACTGACCAAAGAACAGCGCGAAAAAATGTTCGTGACAGAAGCCCTGGGCGGTGATGTGACGCGCTTTGACGATGCACTGCGCACGCGCCTGGCCAAGCTAGAGCAGATCTGCCCCGGTGACTTTGCAGCAGTCAAACGGCAAGTGGATATCTTGGCTACAGAGTTTTCAGCCGATGAGTTTATCGAACAGCTAGAAGCTGAGCATCGCATCAAACCTGAAGTGCGCGAGGCGCGCGGCATGGGATTTGTGCAGTAAGCTGTCACAAAAATTTCCTATTTCAGTCACATTACTGTCGCGTGCGCTTCCTAACATGTTGTTTGGATCTATCTTGACCCAAACAATTTGCAAAGGATATAGCAATGAATCGCACAGCCAATCCCCCTGTGGAACGTATTGATTTCAACGACGAAAACTCCAACCACTCTAGTAATCTGAGTTTCGACTCAGTATTGCAAGTTCGCTTAGGTCGCCGAAGCATGTTGCGTGGAGGAGTGGGTTCAATGGGCGCTTCGCTGATGGGCGGCCTGGCTTTGGTGGCCTGCGGTGGTGGCAGCGACGCAGCCCCTGCACCAGTAGCCGCAACACCATCAGCGCCACCACCGGCGCCGGTGCCAGCAGAAAAACTGCTGGGATTTAGCGCAGTACCCAGAAGTCTAGCCGACCTTGTAGCTGTTCCTGCTGGCTACACTGCAAGTGTGCTGTATGCTTTGGGCGACCCTATTACTGCCAGCGCTGCCAGCTTTAAAAATGAGGGCACTGATACTGACTTTGAGGC
>JANOSN010000219.1:0-7901 GCA_031415895.1 Polaromonas sp.
ATCTTAGGGTTCCAGAAACGGGTCTGGTGGCCGAAGTGGACGCCTGCGTCCAACATTTCGCGCATAGAAATTGCCATGATGTGTAACTCCAAAGGTTAGGTCTTAAAGACAGCTCGTTTTGCAGTGCGGCGGTACCAAACAGCATTGATCAATAAAACTTGAACTTGCCTTGATAATCACTACACAACAACACCTTGATGAGCTGTTTTGCGAATAACTTTGCTAAAAACTAGGGGCTCCAGCTATTTAGCAAAGCCACTGATTATAACACCCTACCCGCTTTAAGAGATGACTCAACCCACCACCCCACGCGGCGACTTGCACACCACACGCCTTGCCATTGAGCGCGGCCAGACCACTGCAGCGCAGGAAATGGCACTGTCGCTGGTTATTGCGCAGTCTGATGTCTGCCAGCATACATTTTTAGGATTGGACACATCTGGAGCAAATGCAACTACGCAGGCAGCCACCAAAAACCAAGCTTTAGCGGGTTTGGCGGTGTCGATCAAAGATTTGTTCGATGTAGCAAGCCAAGTGACAACTTCCGGGTCAACCGTGCTGGCTGATAGCCGCCCAGCCGTGGCCGACTGCCCAGCCGTGGCGCGCCTCAAAGCAGCCGGCGGCGCGGTGCTGGGCCGCACCAATATGGTGGAATTTGCTTTCTCAGGCGTGGGTTGTAATCCGCACCACGGCACACCTGTGAACCCCTGCGACGCGCAGGTAGCGCGCATTCCGGGCGGTTCGTCCAGCGGGGCTGCAGTGTCGGTAGCCAGCGGGGCGGCATTTATAGGATTGGGGTCTGACACTGGCGGCTCGCTGCGTATCCCGGCGGCATTGTGCGGGATTGTGGGCTTTAAGCCTACAGCGCGTACTGTGCCTACCGACGGTGCCGTGCCGCTGTCTACCACGCTTGACACGGTGGGTGCACTCACAAGGTCGGTGCGTGACGCTATCACTGCACACGAAATTTTGTCGGCCACCAAAGTGCATATCCAACCCGTAGATTTGCGCCAACTCAAGCTGGCTGTAGCGCACACCACGATGCTAGATAACCTAGAGCCCGCTGTAGCGCAAGCATTTGAGCGCAGCTTGCAGGTGCTGCGCGCTGCTGGGGCGCAGATTGACGATATCGCACTACCCGAGATTGCCGATTTAGGCAGCATTCAGTCGCGCGGTGGCTTCTCTGCGCCCGAGGCACAGGCCTGGCAGCGCGCACGCGGCTTGTGGCCTGAGCGCCGCGCGCAGTACGACCCTCGCGTAGCCCAGCGCATCGCCATGGCCGACAACATGAGCGCTAGTGACTACGTCACATTGCACACCGCCCGCCTAGACTGGATACAGCGCACCAGCCGCGCCTTAGGGCCCTACGCCGCCGTTTTGTCGCCCACAGTGCCTATCACTGCACCGCCCATTGTTAGCTTGGCACCAGCCACAGGGTACAACGCGCAGCAAGACGCTGCTTGCGATGCAGAGTTTTGGCGCGTTAATGCGCTGCTGCTGCGCAACCCCAGCGTGGTCAATTTGCTAGACGGTTGCGCTATCAGCCTACCGTGCCATCTGCCCGATAAACTGCCCGGCCAGCTGCCTGTGGGTTTGATGCTGTGGCACGGTGCAATGCACGACAATACGGTATTGCAACTGGCGCTGTGGGTCGAAGCTCAACTGAAGAGTCAACCAACTTAGTTACTATAATAATGATAGCTATATAGCCAATAAATACTTGGACTACAGCCCTATTTAACCACTTTTTACATGAAAATAGCCGTCATAGGAGCAGGCATCGTGGGTATCACCACCGCCTACGAATTAGCCAGCGATGGCCACCAAGTCACCGTGTACGAGCAGCGCGGCGCAGCCGCCGAAGAAGCCAGCTTTGCCAACGCAGGTGTATTGGCACCCGGCTACGTCACCCCGTGGGCAGCGCCTGGCATGCCGTGGAAAGTGGCCAAACAAATGCTCAGCCAGCACGCCGCCGTGCGCATTGGGCTGCCGCTATCGGGCGCTGAGCTAGCCTGGATGTGGCACTTTTGGCGCGCCTGCAAGCTAGATACTTATTTAGCCCACCGCGCTGCCCTGCAAAAACTAGCCTTTTACAGCCGTGAACGCCTGCACGCCATTACTATCAAACACCAGCTTGAATACGACCGCAGCGAAGGCTACACCGTGCTGATGCGCAGCGCCAAAGACCACGCCATGGTGCAACCGGGCCTACAGGTGCTGCGCGAGCTAGGTGTGCCGTTTGCCGAGATCGACGAGGTGCAGACGCGTGCGCTAGAACCCGCGCTGAACCCTGACACCCCTTTTCACGGCGCCATACATCTGCCCCAAGACGAGGTAGGCAACTGCCGCCAGTTTGCTTTGCTGCTCAAAGACATTGCCCGCGCTCAAGGGGTAGATTTCCAGTTCAACACGAAGGTAGTCCAAGTATCTACTACTCAAGCAGCTACGCTTTCAATAGCAAAAACCAACTCTGACAGCCCTAGCGTCGCACCTCAAAGCGTGCAGTTTGACGCTGTGGTGATCTGCGCAGGCATAGCCAGTGCACAACTGTGCAAGCCG
The DNA here is from genome assembly GCA_031415895.1 of Polaromonas sp. GTDB lineage: Bacteria > Pseudomonadota > Gammaproteobacteria > Burkholderiales > Burkholderiaceae_C > JAAFIP01. The sequence goes on from JANOSN010000219.1 coordinate 2,560, forward strand.
CTGGGTCAACATATCCCCATGGCTGCGGTGTACGGCTATTCGGTCAGCGCCCATGTGCGCGAGCCGCTAGACGCACCGCGCAGCGCGCTGATGGACGAGCATTACAAAGTAGCCATCAGCCGCCTAGGCCAGCGCGTGCGCGTGGCCGGTAGCGCGCAGCTAGGTGGCAGGCCAGATGTGAAAAACGCCAGCGCTCTGCGTACCTTGTACAAAGTGCTGCAAGACTGGTTTCCAGGTGCTGCGGTGCTAAGCCATGGTGTGCAAGAGTGGAAAGGCGCGCGCCCTATGTTGCCCAACCGGGCACCGATGATAGGGGCCAGTGGCGTACCGGGCGTGTGGCTTAACACAGGGCATGGGTCAAGCGGTTGGGCGCTTAGCTGCGGTAGCGCACGGCTGTTGGCTGACAGCCTGGCTGGGCGCACCGCTAATCTTGCAGTGCAACCGTATTTGCCTTAAATCTTACTCAGATCGAAAGCAGGCTAGTACAGCCTAGCCACTTTTTGCCATCGCACCCATGCGGCGCACTTCAGCTTGCAACTGCTCGGTGGTGGGGCCTAGCATTTCTTCTTCTAACCGGTCAATCACCCCTGGCAAGCTGGGCAAAACCTCGTCAGCATGTTGACCGTTCTTGGGCTTGGTACTGAAAGCATCAGTTTGGTTAGGGTCAAATTTTGAGGCTTGCACATGCGCCTGCGGACCGCCCACCCAAGTGATGCGTTTGGAATCTTCCATTTTGCGCAAAGCACGGTCAGCACGGCGCTCCAGCAGTGGTAGGTCGACGCCAAAGATAGGCATCCATGCGGCTGCAATACGCGCGCTTTGCGCCATAGGCGCGCCATGGGTAGCTAAGGACATCACACGCGTTAGCACTTTTTGCAACAGACGGTTGGCTGTATGTATATCCTGCGGCATCAAAATCATGACTGCAAAAGCATTCGGTGCTACGCGACCTACCGTGTCCACAACAGAAATACTCGATGAAATCGCAGCGGCCATTTGCACCATGCCGGTTTCAAAGCCCTCGGCACCATAGCGATCCACAATATCTCTAGTCTCGCTTAAACGGATATACATGAACAACGCATAACTGTGCTCAGACTTCATGCGTTGCACATTGCGCACCAGCATTTGCTCAAACCCTTGGCGGTTAAGCAAACCAGTCAAGGCATCACGCCCTGGTGCAAACTTAGCACGCGACATGACCATACGGCCTTGGCGGTATTGGCCGACTAAACCACGCACAAACAGCAGCGCAGCAATCATCGTAGCAATCGCTGACAGCAGCGTTGCATTTTCATTGAGCAAAAATCCTAAATACGCCGCGAAGGGCAGCATTAACGCCAGGGCGTATAACAACACAGGTGCCACCGATGCCATGGTGTAGGGCTGCTTACGCACAAAAGCATGTACCAGCATAGCTAAAGACAGCACCACGCTGGATATGGCCACTAAAGGCACCCATTGCAATGAATTCACACGCAGGCTGTAGCGCATACACACCACGCTAAATAACAAACCCAGCCCTGCATATGCCATAGCGGCATACCACCAAGCTGGCGAATATTGTTTCTGTGCCAGCACCACAGCTGTGACCCACGGAAACACCACACACCAAGCAGTGATAGAGAAGAATTTCATTTCATCGTTAAAGGTAGTACTACCGGTAAACGTATAGATACCCAGCATGCCCGATACCGAGCTAACAGATAACGCTACCAAAGCTGACATGAGTGATACGGCTAAAAAATTAGGCCGTCTAAACGTAACGGCCGTCAGAAAACCAATCAGCATAAAAATTAAGTTGATTCCAATCAGCGCCCCAGTCATCAGGCCACTAGACAGGCGCGCGTCCCGAAATGTACTGGTGCTTTGCAGCTCGATGGGCGCGTCGATGACCCCAATGTGCGCTATTTCAGCCATCACATTTAAATTACCCGGCCGAATGGGGATATCAAATGCAGGCTGGCGGTCAGTAAAACTCCATTGGTTCATTGCAATCTTGTCGCCCGCAGAGGCTATAACCCAGGGCTCTTGGTTATAGCGGTAGGCTACATGGACGGCATCCAAGCGCGGCATGTTAAACACCAAATGCATGCTGTTGCCAAAGCTGGTTTGCTGCATATTCAGTCTTGCCACATAACGCTGTCCCGCGGTCAGTGTCAGGCGTTTAGGCATCCAGCCTGTTTGAAATTCTGCGTCGGGGGTGTTCCACAATAACTGCGCATCACTGGGTTCTTGTACGGGCAGGTCTTTCACGCCAATCAGGGTGGTTTGCCAGTGACGACGTACGTCAATACTTACCGCTTCGCTGCTTTGAGATAACTTGGCATATTCCGGCGCGGTGATCAAAGCGGGCACTGCTCGGGCTGCACCTGACGTCAGCAAGGCGTAGCAAAGCACTGCAGCTGCAGCTGTAGCTGTAGCTAGGCTACCGCTTATCGCTTTGACTTTGCTAAATACCTCTTTCAGCATAATTTGCCGTAGTCCCGTTGTGTTTTTTACTATCTTGGCACGCTAAAGCCGTAATGGAAATATAAATTTACATTTCGAAATTAGTCCGAAAGTAAACAATAAACGATTTTAGCTAGGCTTTTTAGTTTTGCGCATCCCCTATTTGGGTGATTAGCGCAGTCAAAAATCACACAACCTTCTTATTTTTGTGGTTTATAGTCACCGCATAGATTAAAAAACGTGCAGTATTTGGCATTTTCTATGCTGCACAGGGACTGTCAGCCCAAAAAAGCGCTGCTAGAGAGCTGTGTCAATTGCACTTATATAGTGCATTTAACGCAACACTTGCAGCACATCTGAGCGGTATTCGCGGTGGTACAGAATAATTAGCACCATTGCGGTGGCAAGCGCAAAGGCTATTGGCGAGAAAAACCAAGCAATCACCGCAAATGCGAAGTAGTAGCCGCGCAAGCCATCGTTAAACGTTTCAGCCGCTAAGCCCACCATACGGCTGGCACGCTGGGCAAACTCGTCACGGTTGAATTTGCCAGATTCAAAATCGCGCGGGTCGGGCATAGAGCCAATAATCAAGGCGACAAATGTGTACTGCCGCATGCTCCAGCTAAAGCGAAAAAAGCTGTACACAAATATACCAATCAGCATCATGATTTTCAGGTCAAAAATCAGCACACTGGTGCGCACTGCAAATGGAATGTCTTTGACGAAATCAGCCGCTTTATCGGTGCTGCCCAGCAGCGCAAATAATCCACCAATCACGATAATAGTGGTCGAGCTAAAAAAAGCTGGTGTGCTGGAGAGGTTTTGCGCAATGATGCCGTCCAGTACCCGCGGCTCACGTGCAGTGGCCTGTTGCATCCAGTAGCCGCGATAACGGTTAGTGGTGGCGATCAGTGAGCCGCGCTGCCTGCCCTCGCGGCGACTAAACCATGCGTAACCCACCCACGCGGTAAAAAACCAAAGTAACGCTAACCAGTCACCCCAAGGCAATAATGTAAAAACTCGCATGGGGTGTACTGTACGCGAACTATGCGCTTTATATTAGCAATCCGTTAGCGCCATATCTGCACGGCCCTGTGTGCAATCACCTGCCCATGCTCTTGCACAAAGTGCCCTGCCTCGGGCAGCAGCATAGGCACGGGGCAGTTGCGGATGATTTTGTGCAAGCTGCCCATGGGCTTTTCTCCTAACACGGGGTCTTGCGTTCCTATGGCCATCAGGCTTTGGCCGCTCCACTGGTTGCGCCAAAAATCCATCGCTGCACGGCCCATCGCTGCACCGTCAGAGTCTGCAAACTCGGGCACCATGGGCGGGAACGCGCGCGTAGCAGCGCGGTGGCCGCTGTCTGGATACGGAGCCATATAAGCGGCGCACTCAGCCTGAGTCATGGCCTTGTCGCCGCGTGCAAACAGGCGTGCAATATCAAAATCAGGGTGGTCTTTGCACATAGCGCGCCAGGCTTTAAAGCCATCGGTCAAAGGCACTTGGCCTGTGGCTAACGCAGTGTTCATAACCACCAAGCCCTTGTAGCGCTGCGGTGCGGCCATGGTCAAAGTGAGGCCCAAAATACCGCCCCAGTCTTGAACCACTAACACTATGTTGCGCAGGTCTAGCCGCTCTACAAAATCTAGCAGGCACTGGCGGTGCCAAGTGAAGCTGTGAAAGCTGTCTTTTTTGGGTTTGTCTGACTTACCAAAGCCCACCATGTCAGGTGCCACCACGCGCGCGCCGCTGGCACTGAAAATAGGAATCATCTTGCGGTACAGATAGCTCCACGCAGGGTTGCCGTGCAGACACAGGTAGATGGTGCCGGTGTGCGCCCTATCAACCGCAACATTCGACATAACATCCGACATAACATCCGACACAACATCAGCCATACTCCCACCGGCAACGTCAAGGTAATGCATGCGCAAGCCTTGCAGGCTGGGCAAGTCGCTAACATAGTTCGCAGCCCACGGGTAGCCTGGCAGCACTGCAAACGCGCTGTCAGGTGTGCGCAATGCATCATCGCGCAGCGGGTGGTGATGCAGGCGCTGCGTCTTGCGTTTGTTGGCAAAAAAATCTTGCAACAGCTGGCCCGATGCCGCAGCCAAGTCTGCACAATCGGCTCCGAAATTTGCGGCTGATTGCACTAGCGTTTGGTGATTGAGCGCAGTGTTAGCAAAAAGATTAGCCACCGAGCCTGCAGCGCCCGTCTTCGGGTCGGCCACGGCATACACCACGCTTTTAAGCCGCGCATGCAGCATGGCCCCGGCGCACATGGCGCAAGGCTCTAGCGTGACATACAGCTCGCAGCCGTCTAGCCGGTAGTTGCCCAAATGCGCAGCCGCTGCGCGCAGGGCCACAATCTCGGCATGGGCTGTGGGGTCGTGGCTGCCAATAGGTGCGTTGCGGCCTGTGGCAATCACCTGGCCGTCTTTCACCACCACCGCGCCCACGGGCACTTCGCCGTCCAGCGCCGCAGCGCGGGCTTGGTCTAAGGCTAATTGCAAAAAAATAGCAGGGGCATTGGTTGGGGCCATAGCAAAGCAGTTTACAGTGATGGCATGAAACATCTTGTCTTTGCTCTGACTTTTTGCATCACTTGCCTAACTGGGCTACCTGCCCATGCGCAGCTAACCCAGGTACGCACCATAGAAGGCGTTACTGAATACGCCCTGCCCAATGGCCTGCAGGTGCTGCTGGTGCCCGACGCTAGCAAGCCAGTGGCCACCGTCAATATCACTTACCGCGTAGGCTCGCGCCACGAGAGCACGGGCGAGACCGGCTCAGCGCATTTGCTAGAGCACATGCTGTTCAAAGCCAGCGGCAAGGTGACCAACGCCATGCAAGACATGCAAAGCCTGGGCATGCGCTGGAACGGCACTACC
>JANOSN010000220.1:0-2631 GCA_031415895.1 Polaromonas sp.
AAATAATCGTTGGCCGTCCTCGCGCACGGTGATCTGCCAGTGCAGCATGCCTTTATTGGTGTGGCGGCTGGCCTGTAGCGCAGGGCCACGGTCAATGCGCAGCGCTCTAAGAGCAGCGCATGCAGCTTGCGCATCTGAGGTGTTAGCTACAAAATGCACTAAGCGTGGCTGTACCGCTACGTTGGCTTGCAACGCTGCGTTGTCCATGTCAAACCAACGTTTGGTGCCCGGCTTGATAGTGGGCGTTGCGTTTGAATTAATCGCAATGATTTCGCAATACGCCATGGGGTTGGCGGGCGTGGCAATTTTGAACAAGCGGTTGTGCGTGCCAAATAGCTTGTGCTCACCGCCCGGGCTAGGCGTGATGCCTAACGTGGCCTCGCACCATTGCATGCCTTGGTCTAGATTTTGGGCGACGATGACTAAGTGATCGATACTACAGACCCCCACGGGGGCCTTCCCGCCATGGGGCTGCACGGGGGCGCTCTGTGATTTCATAAAACTACCTTTCCATCAATGCAAGTGACTGAGGCGCCGCCAATCCAAATATCTGCACCTTCCTGCTCTACATGCACGCGGCCTGCGCGTGCCATTGCTGTGCCTTGCGCAGCCACGTAGCGCGCGGGTGCCAAGCCTGCGCCGATCAGCCACTGCGCGATGCCTGCGTTCAGGCTGCCGGTTACTGGGTCTTCGGTCATGCCGTTATTGCCTGGGAAAAAGGCTCGCACTTCAAACTGCGTTTCGTCGCCAGTAGTTTGTGCACCGACAACACCTACTTTGCCGCGTGGGCCTACTACTCCAATATCCAACCCGGCCAGCACAGTAGCATCTGGCTGGAGCGCTAACACTTGGTCAGCACTGCGCAACATGACACCGCGCCATTTAGGCCCATTGTCACACCACGCGTGCGCCACAATATCGCTGCGATCAATTTTTAAACCACGCGCCATCAAAGCCACATCTGCCTCGTCTAATGGGCCACTTTTAATCAGTGGCGGCGCAGCAAAAGCCAGTCGGCCTGAAGCCACATCGCGCTTGATCTTTATGAGCCCCACGCCGCACTCTTGCACAATGTGCGCAGCCTTGGGTTTGCCGCCCGCCTCCAGCCACGCGTGGCACGTACCCAGCGTAGGATGGCCTGCAAACGGCAGCTCGCGGCCAGGGCAGAAGATGCGGACTTTATAGTCGGCATCTGCGTGCGTAGGCGGCAATAAAAACGTGCACTCCGACAAATTAGTCCAATTGGTAAAGTGCTGCATCTGCTCTTGGCTAAGACCTGTGCCATCTAGCACCACACCTAGTGGGTTGCCGTAATAAGCACGGTCGGTAAAAACATCGACTTGTTTGAATGGACGATGGCTCATAAGTACATACTCGGTTGAAGGGGAAAGTCATACACACCTTTGCTAGCAGAGTGCGCTAATATTTGGTTGTACCAGCGTGTGATATGCGGATAGTCCGTACGCGGCTGGGGTAGCTCCCACCAGCGGTGAATTTCACTGGCCATGGGAATGTCTGCCATCGTTATCGCATCGCCCAGCATAAAAGCTCTTTGCGCTAAATGGGTGTTCAGCATCGCAATCAAGGGCTCTGTGGCGGCAACCGATCTTGCAATCACGTCTAGGTTGCGCTGTTCAGGTGGTGTGCGAAACCACTGCATAAACGCTGGGCCACCGGCTGGGTTCAACGTAGTTTGTTGCCAGTCCATCCAACGCTCTGCATCAAAGCGCTGCTGTAAATCGTCTGGGTACAGAGCCCCAAGCGAATGCTTAGCGCAAAGGTAGCGCACGATGACATTGCTCTCCCACAAGTTAAAGTCACCGTCCTGTAGCAAAGGCACCAGTGCATTAGGATTTTTTTGCAAATACTCAGGTGTCTTCACCACACCGTAACGCAAGCCAGCATCCAAGCGCTCAAACGGTAACCCCAGCGCCTGCGCCGTCCACACCACCTTGCGCACATTGAGTGAACTGATGCGACCCCATATTGTCAATGCAGTACTCATGTTGTCATACCCTTCCTGTTTACTTAGGCAAATGATCGCGAATCGTTTGCGCAAGCAATGCGATGCCGGTATTGATCTGCTCAGCCGTAGCTGTTACAAACGATAAACGTAATGTGTGGTTTTGCGCTGTACCGCTGTAGAACGCTGCGCCGGGCACATAGGCTACATTGCGCTTTACAGCTTTAGGTAGCATCTCTGTCGCATTCATGCCTTGCGGTAGTTTGACCCATAAGAACATACCACCGTCTGGCGTGTTCCATTGCACGCCAGTGCCTGCCAAGTTTTTCTCTAAGGCGCTGAGCATGGCATCACGCTGGGTTTTGTACAGCGCACGGATCGTAGGCACATGGCGGTCAATAAAATCGTCTTTCAGTACCTCGGCTACCATGCGTTGGTTGAAACTGGGCGTGTGCAAATCAGCCGCTTGTTTGGCTTGCAATAGCTTGGGGTACAGCGCCTTGGGTGCAACCAAATAACCTAACCGCAAGCCAGGTGCCAGCGTTTTACTAAAGCTGCCCATGTAGATACAGCCCTCGGGGTTGCGCGCAGTCAGCGGCGCAGGCGGTGGTGCGTCAAACCACAGGTCACCATAGGGGTTATCTTCCACAATAGGCAAACCCAGCCGC
>JANOSN010000221.1:0-1179 GCA_031415895.1 Polaromonas sp.
CGAGGCCTTCTGCCAGCTCGTGAGTAATCTGCGCTGCCGGTACGGCTTTGCAGCCTGCAACGTTTTGCCCGCTCCATAGCGGGCTGAAATCACCCAAGCCTTGCTTTTCAGCCGCTGCGCGCAGCGGTGCTATGGCAGCGGTGGCGGTGGGGAACGGCGGCGCTGCGGAGTTTAATGGCCCCAAGCTGCGCATGACACGGTTGACAATGCCACGCGCAGGGCGACCAGTAAACAGCGTGGTGAGCGCCGTGTGCTGTGCATCAGCGCTTTGCAGTGCGGCGCGGTGCACGGCGCTGGTGGTGGCCTCGGGGCACAGCATGTAGGCCGTGCCCACCTGCACGCCTGCTGCGCCCAGCGCCATGGCTGCGCGCACGCCCTGTGCGTCGGCAATGCCGCCCGCTGCAATGACGGGGCAGGGCACGGCAGCCACAATTTGCGGCAGCAGTGCCATGGTGCCATGCTGGGTAGACAAGTCAAAAGCCCAATCACCCGTCAGGTGCTCTGGCAAAAACAAGGCGCGGTGGCCGCCCGCCTCCAGCCCTTGGGCAATGATGGCATCCGCCCCGTGGGCGTGCAGCCATTGCGCTTCGGCCACGGTGGTGGCGCTGGACAGCACCACCGCGCCCCAGCTTTTTACGCGCGCTAGCAAATCAGGCGCAGGCAGACCAAAGTGAAAGCTGACCACGCGCGGCTTGAACGCCTGCAACACATCGGCCATGTCGTGAGAAAACGGTGCGCGGCCAGCGCCGGGCGCAATGCCGTCCGCGTCAATGCCATGCTCTGCATAAAACGGTGCCAGCGCGGCACGCCACGTGGCTTCGTGGGCAACGTCATGTGCAGGCACTGCGTGGCAAAAAAAGTTAACGTTATACGGCGCAGAGCATTGCTGTGTAATCGACAACAGCTCTGATTGCAAGGTTTGTGGTGTGAGCGTGGCGCAGGGTATCGAGCCCAGGCCACCAGCGTTACTGACGGCCACAGCCATCGCGCTGCCCTGCACACCCGCCATCGGTGCCTGAACGATGGGCAACTGAGTGCCCAGCAGGCGCAGCAGGGCCGTGGTGGAAGTCGAATGGTGGATTGAAGGACTGTTCATGCTTCAAATTCTAGCAAAAACAGTATGTAGTCCAAGTATTTACTGCTCAGATAGCTATTAAATAAATAGCAAGGTGTTTTAAC
>JANOSN010000222.1:0-2912 GCA_031415895.1 Polaromonas sp.
GCGGGCGCGACCTGCAGGGCGGCGGTACGTGGATGGGCTTTAATCCTCAAGGCCGCTTTGCCATGCTGACCAATGTGCGCAAGGGCTCTGCCAATACAGCAAGTACCGAGAATTCTGTTGTCAGCCCGTCAGCAAAGCCCCCCAGCCGAGGCGAGTTAGTAGTCAGCTGGCTAAGCAGCAGCGCCACAGCCCAAGACTGGGTCGCAGAGCAAACACCTGCCGCGTACGAAGGTTTTAACTTAATCATGGGTGACTGGGCCAGCCAGACTTGCCACTACGTAACTAACCAAGCCCTGCAACCTATTTACCCATCAAATCAGCCAGTAGTCCAAGTATCTATTGCTCAGACAGCTATGAAAAATATAGCAAATACGCTTCAAGCAATATTGCCAGGCAGTGTGATCGGCCTGTCTAACGCAGCACTTAACACACCATGGCCTAAAACATTGGCGCTGTGTGCCGCTGTGCGCAGTGCGTTGATACAGTTGGACAGTACGCAGACGCGTGTGCACAGCGAAGATGGTTTGCTGCAGCGGCTTCAGCTGGCCTTGCAAGACAGCACCGTCGCTGCCGACCACCTCTTGCCGCAGACAGGCGTGAGCATTGACTTGGAGCGAGATTTATCCAGTGTATTTGTGCGCCACCCCAGAGACAGCGTGGCTGCCACCTATGGCACGCGCAGCAGCCTATGTGTGCTGCTGCACCGCGATGGCCAGCTGCGGCTGCAAGAGACTACACACTATCACCCGGCGGGCGCGGCGCCTTCTATGGTGAGACAGGGCCTGCAATGGCCCGCTGCCCGCCCAGCAGCCTAAAGAGGCTGCCGGCCAGCCTGCTTTAGTCCACCCAACCGTTAGTTGGTTAAAGCCTAGATTGCAACGCTGGAGGTATTTGGGCCAACACTTGGGGCGATTTTTGCGATAGGTTGTAGGCTTGACGGTAGTTGTCTAGCGCCTTGGCTTCGTCTTTTTGATGGGTTAACTCAATACCCGCAATTTTGAGAAAACCATCCACAGCTTGAGCGGGGTAGACTTTATTGCGCATTTGCATTGCCTCAATGGCAAACGGGAAATCACTGGCGCGCACGGCCAATATGTGCGCTGCGTTCATCATGTCAATGTCCAGTGTATTGTCTGCAAAAGCCACTTTAGACAGCTTCAGTGCCTCGGCTTCGCGGTTGCTGCGGCTCAGCAAAATGACTTCTAATGAGCGTACGCTGACCGCTTTGGGCTGAATTTTTTTAGACCGCTCTAAGTATCCCAAGGCGCTTTGAATATCACCCTCTTGGGCTTTGCCACGCGCCACGTTGCTCATAATGGCCACCACATAAGGGCGTGAACCCACTACGCTTTCCCATACCCAAGTAGCGTTTTTCCAGTCGCCCCACTTGGCCAGCTCATCACCCAGCATGGGGGTGATCTTGCGGTAGTGCGGGTTAATGGCAATGCCCTCGCGCGCCAGGCGCATCATCTCGGCTTTGGTTTTATCGTTTTTAGGGCTGTTGGGGTTGCCGCTTTGCGATATAGACAAAGCCATCTTCACAGCGGTGACTATTTTTTGTTCACACTCGGCAGCTTGCTGGGTGATAAATGCGGCTAATGCCAAGCAGGCTACTGTAAAAACAGCGGCTGTTTGCGATGCAGCAGGTGCCCACGGCAGGCGTGCGCTAGACATCAACCCTCGCAGGCCCAAGCGTGCATCTGATGCGCCCAATAAACCTAAGCACAGCGCAAACATCATGCCCGTAGCGGCCAGCCGCCACGGAAAGCCAATGTTACTGACCACCATCAGCGCTAGCAGACTGGTCAGCGCCACGGCGCGAATCGCGCCTTCGTTCATGCCCTCTTCCGTCTTCGCGGTCAAAGTGCGCCAAGCGGCCACCATGCTGTACGCGATCAGCAGCAACATGAAGATCCAGCCGACCAAGCCGTATTCAGCCAGCACCTGCAAAATCTCGTTGTGCGCGTAGTAATCAGTCTCAAGCTGCGAGCCTTCGTCTTGGTACAGCGGAATATCTACTTCCCAAGCACCTGCACCCACGCCAGTTAGTGGGCGCTGTTCAATAATGCGCTTGGTAGCGCGCCACATCACTTGGCGCACACCCAGCGTGGCGTCGCCCACCTTAATCTGCGATCCGCGCGCCAGCACACGCTGCAGCGCGTTAATGTCTTTAAACTCTGCCCCAGGGTTGCCTGATTTGATCAAACCTAGGCCCAATATAGTGGCCGCCATCACGCCAATCACCACAATACGCTGACCACTGGTCCACGAAATAAAGCTAAAGCGTGAGCGAAACTTCCACGCCATGATGGCAATCATGACAAGGGCAAACACACTGCCGACGTAGGCCGAACGTGTGCCGCACATCATCAAATAAACAATGTGAAAACCTATCGTGGCCGATAAAAACGACAACACCGCTGTGCTGCGCTGGGTAAACAGCAGGTACGCTGAAAACGCAAAAGTACACGCCATAAATTCGGCAGCAAAGTTACGGTTAACAAACGACGCTGCAGGGTTAGGCCCCTGCGGTATAAAAGTGACGTTAAACCAAAACTGCGATGCGCCTAGCAGCGCGACAGCCAGCGCACCAAAGTGCACGCCCCATGCCAACATCGGAAACCGCTCGCGGCTAGCGCAGTTCAATACCAGCCACACAATCAGCGCAAAAATAAACCAACGAATAGCCTCGACACCGGCCAAATACGTGTGCGACCATGCCATGCTACCCAGCGCATAAGCGCACAGCATGATAGGCAGCCACATCACCACATGCCATCTAAACGCCTCACGCCGGTTGCGCTGCGACCAAAACAGCACCAGTGCAGCGCCCAGCGCCATAAATGACACAATGATCGACTTTAAGGTGTCTTGCAGCATCAGCTCGTTAGGTACGCCCAGCGCAGGGGTGA
>JANOSN010000223.1:0-3138 GCA_031415895.1 Polaromonas sp.
CTCTGCCACGACGACTTGGTGTCCCAAGCGTGTAGCCTCTACGGCCGCAGTTAGGCCTGCCCAGCCTGCGCCTATGATGAGTACCCGGAAGGGGTCAGGTCTCCCATTTCCCAAAATTATCTTTCGTAGTCAGCCACGATACGGCTGACGGTGGATGTAGACACATTAAACGCGATGGCAATGGCCGTTTGCGTGTGCCCACCCTGGTAAAACGCGTTGGCAATATGCTGGTTGCGGTCTTCTTTGTTTTGCGCTTTGAGTTTCGCATAGTTTTGCAAGTCGCTGTCCTTCGCAGGCGCGCTAGAGTGGATGCGGCTGACCTGTGCCAAACGCTTGGGTGCCGTGGAAGACGTGTTGTCGATCCCTGCATGGCTTTGCATGCGCGCGATAAACGCATCGTCCCCCAAATAGATTTGTTGCTGCAGCGCCATATCCCACAGCGTCACGCCGTGACCTTGGGCTACAAACTCGGCATACTGCGCAGCTGCCTTCGCAGCGCTTTTGCCCGGTGCCAGCTGTGCGTACAGCGGCTGCGCGTCCAGCCAGGGCGCGCAGGGGGCCAAGCCCGCCAGTGCGCGGTAGCTGCTCCAGGCATACACATCTGGCCGCTTGACCATTTTGGCACGCACGGGGTTAAGGTCTACATAGCGGCACACCTCTAACAAATAGCTGTCACTGTCCACCAAAATAGCCTTAAACCGCCCCTGAAATAAATGCCCCGTGAGCCCATGGCGGCGGTTAAAGCCTTGCGTATACACGCCGTTAATCTGCCGCATCAACCGCGACAAATTAGCCTCCCGCGTGTGCAGCACCAGGTGGTAGTGGTTGCCCATCAGGCAGTATCCCCAAGCCTGCGCGTCAAAGCGCTGCAAGGCTTGGCCTAGTACCTCCAAAAACATGGCCCTGTCGGTGTCGTCCTTGGCAATAGGCTCACGCCTATCCCCCCGCGAAGTAACGTGGTACACCGCGCCAGGGTATTCAATTCTTAAGGGCCTGACCATGTTTGTTAGCTCACATTATTTTGGGAAATGGGAGACCTGACCCTGTAATTCCCCGATGCCACATTGACATTAGAGAAATTTGAATGGGCATAAAAATCCTGCAAAGTGTGTAAAAGGCGACCAAAGTCAAGCCGCGCCCGAACCTGCGCAATACGCGAAGACTCCAGCAATCCACTTTTTTCACTTTGTAGCGCTTCATTTAATGCGCTGAAAGCACTGTCATATCGCGTCTTAATAAAACCTCGACACTCAGATATTAAATCATCGTCGCAATGTGCCTGCGGCGCTTTAAAGACGGAACGGTATGAAACGCCTTCGATATTTTTAGCCGGGCCAGACTCACCTAGCGTGTCAGGTTCACCGAACGATCCAGAAATCCAATCGTTAGACTGGACACCTTCAACAAGATGTTTGGCGGCCTCTGTCGAAAATGTGATGGTTTGGCCGCTGGATAGAATAGCCTGAAATTGAGCCAACCCTATTAAGCTGTTACCGCCATGTCCAGCTGGGTAACCATTGTCACCAATAACTTTTTGCGTAATTGAGGTATGACCGTAGTCGGTAACAGCAGGTTTAAATGCATTCACAGACAGGGCAATCGTGAATAGACCTGTTAATAAAATGATTACTGCGATTAATTTTCTAAAATTTTTCATAAATTTCTCAATAACAATCAAGCTCTAGCGATTACGCCCAAACTGAACAAGCTGGTCCAGCAGTTTTTCAACAAAACTTGACTCTTTGGGGAACAGTCTTTTGTCCCAACTGTTTTGGCCTTGAATCTCGCGCACATAGATTTCACCCAAATCTAGTTCACGATAAGTAGTTTTTCTTCCATCAGTATAGATAACACCACGCTCAATGATCTTTGCACTTGAGCGATGCAGCCAACAACGTTGATTTGCACCCTCTATAAGCGCAGGGCGGCTGCTTTTATCTAATTTGCATGGCGTGCTTTGTAGTCGTTTTAGCAACAAATATCTTGATGGAAATGAAAAATTTAAAAGAGGCGGGTATCCATCACCAACATAAAACATTACTTCATTAAGCCTTACAGGTTGAATACGTCCATCTGCGGTTGGATATTCATCTCCTGCGCCTACATGTATAAGCTTAATGATAGTACCGCCAATGCTTACTATCGTTAATGCGTCTTGAGCTACTACTCTACAGTTTAGAAATGGATCCTGCCCGAATATTGCGAAAGGCTGGCTTTCTTGGCCATCAACCTTCCACATTTTTATCGCGGCATAAACACCCGCCGACCCATTTAGATAAGCTTCAACCAAATCAGTTGGTAGCGTTTGCACCTGAAGATCAGATAGTTTTTCACGGTAAACGTTGGGACGCCATTTTTCCCAGTCATAGCCGTTTTTCAGAAAAAATGGCCCAGGCCCTTGATATCCATATTTAATCGGATGAGGTTGGTATCGGTATATTGAGGCATCTGCCTTCTCGCCATACCGGTCAACACAACTACTATCTCTAGGAATAGGAAACTGCGCAAAGCATGTTGTGACGCCCAAAGCCAAGCACAAAAACGCATACCGTTTTACGGCAAATATCACTGACATAACCACTGCCCCAACGCCCCCACATGCCCCGGTGCCTGCTGCTGCGTCACGTTCACACAGCTTTGTGGGCGACTGCCGTCTTGCACGCTCACACACATCTTAGTCGGCTCGGTGCGGGTGTCGTAGCGCACCATGCCCAGCCGTCCGCTGCTGCACTTGACATGGAATGTCTTAATAGCAGACTTGGGCAAGCTATGGTCTTCAATGGTCTGAGCTTGAGCGAGGCTGACTAGGCTGAAGCTAATAGCTACAGCGTTGGCTGCCAAAGTGGCTGCGCGCTTAGCTCGGGTCGCAGGTTGGTAGGGTGTTTTCATAAGGGTGTCCTATGGGCCAATGTTGCTTAAAGTTTAACCTTTAGGCCCGTTTTTTGGCTTAAATCGTTTTTGCTGTCTTTACTGTCGGTGGACAGCAGCTGGTTCAGCCAGTTTTGGCCTTGGCTGGGTGGGCTGGCGGCGATGGTTTGGCTGGTGCTGCTGGCTTGCCAGTTGACGGCTAAGCTGTTGGCGCTAGTGCTGCTAGACGCTGATGCAGTGCTGGCCGTGGCTTTGCTTTGGCTGGTAGCC
>JANOSN010000224.1:0-2115 GCA_031415895.1 Polaromonas sp.
GCGAGACAGTAGAGATCGACAGACCTAATGAGTCAGCTAGAGCTTGGATAGACATAGTTTAGACATGAACACAAAAACGCTTTTGTAATGCCTATATTAAGCTCGTACGCTATTTGGAATCTTTAGGACAAACCCCAGCCGCATGGCTTGCAGGCGGAGACGTTAAAAAAGGTCTCGCAGGCTATTTTAGGCATCAAATATGCCGATAGTCCAAGTGTTTATTACATATATTGCTATTAAATATATAGCAATTGAAGATAATATAAATACTTCTTATAAGTTGCGCACACCGCTTTCCACATGACCTGCGGGTACGTGGTGCGCTGCAGATTGAACATGACCGGTTTGGTCATCAAAAAAGAAATCAGGCTCAAATTCGCGCAGAAATTCGCCTTTGTCCAAACCGCCTAAAAACATGGCTTGATCTACTTCAATGTTCCATTGCATCAAGGTGCGGATAGCGCGCTCATGCGCAGGTGCGCTGCGGGCAGTGACCAGCGCGGTGCGAATGCGAATATTTGGATTACTCTCGCTTTGCAGTAAGTGCAAGGCTTCGAGCAAAGGCTTAAATGGGCCGGGTGGTAAAGGTTGGTTCACCTTTTTTGTTTCGTGCTTTTGAAAAGCCCCTAGACCAGACTTTTGGTACACCAGCTCGGCTTCATCGCTAAACAGCACAGCATCGCCGTCAAAAGCGATGCGCACTTCATGCGGGTACTGGTCGCCTGCACGCGCTGAATGGGTGGCCACCGTGGCCGCAGCAAAGCCATTGCCCAGCGCTGCGCGCACGTCTTCAGACTTGGCTGATAAAAACAAATTAGCATGCAGCGGCCGCAAGTAGCGCCAAGGCGATTCACCGCGTGTGAAGGTGCAGCGCACGATGGGCAATTTGTAATGCTCAGCGCTGCGCATCACCCGCAAGCCACTGACAGGGTCATTGCGCGACAAGATGACCACCTCAACACGTTGCGCCTCAGGAGTGTTGAAAGCCAGTAACTTTTTGACTAACGAAAAGGCAACACCCGGCTTGGCGGGTTGCTCTACACGCTCAAGCTGCATGCGCATGTAGGCTTTATCGTCACCTTGTTCAAAAACATGGTTTTCTTCTTCAAAATCAAACAGCGCACGCGATGAGATGGCGACAACGAGTTTGCCTTGCAAGGTATTGGCCATATTATTTGACGAGTTGATTGAGCTGAATGATCGGCAGCAACACAGCCAGCACGATCAGCATGACCACCACACCCATCGCCACAATCAGCAAGGGTTCTAAGATGGTAGCTAAGGCCACAGCACGGCGTTGCACTTCAGAGCTTAATTGGTTAGCCGCACGCTGCAGCATGACAGGCAAGGTACCTGTTTGTTCGCCCAAGCGTGCAAACATGGCCAACAGGCCAGGAAAGCGTTTTTTCTGCGCCAGCGCATTGGCCAGTGGTGCACCCTCGCGCACCAGCACCAGCGCGTCTTGGGCATCTGCGCGAAGCGATCGATTATTCAAGGTATCAGCCGCAGCTTGTAGGGCTTTCAAAATCGGCACTCCCGCACCCGCCAACATCGCCAAAGTAGATGCAAACCGTGCAGCGTTATACCCCCGTGCTAAGCGGCCAATGATAGGTATATTTAAAAATGCAGAGTCAATGCGAAGCCGAAACTCAGGTATGCGGCGAATATAGACCGCCCCCACGACCGTCACTACGGTGCCCGCCAACATCCACCAACCGTAGTTACGCACAATCGCGCTGATGCCCATCATCACCTGGGTTAAAAATGGCAAAGCACGCTTGCTGCCGGCAAACACATTGGCTACTTGTGGCACCACATAGCCTACTAAAAATAGCACAATCACAATCGCCACCAAAGTCACAATGGCAGGGTATAGCGCCGCACCTATGAGCTTGCTGCGCAAGGCTTGGCGCTCTTCCAAGTCGTCAGCTAATTTTTCTAATACGAGGCCCAGGTTGCCTGAGGTTTCACCCGCACCAATCACAGCGCAATAAATGTCGTCAAACTCCTTGGGGTGTTGGTTTAAAGCGCGTGCAAAGCTAGAACCTGCATTCACCTCAGAGCGCAGGGAGGCAATCAGGTTGCGCTCTTTTTCGCCTTCGGCCTCCTCAGATA
>JANOSN010000225.1:0-8348 GCA_031415895.1 Polaromonas sp.
TGCTGCTGTGCTGCTTTGAAGGCACATTTACCAGTAAAATATGCTTGTAGTCCAAGTGTTTATTGGTTAGACAGCTATTAAATGCATAGCAATTGCTGTCTTTAATCTTTGACCAGCCTGCTCCCACCTGTGTATGCTTAATCTACCTGTTGCTTGCATATGTCGCAGCTAGGCCCCAAGACGCCACCTGCATCGCCGCTTAACGCCCTTTAATGGTGCATTAAAGTAAAAAAATTAACGCACCAACTCAGCTCCTAGTTTTGCACCAAAATCGTGCAGGCCTTGCAGCATGACTGGGTAGGCTAATGCCACATCGTCAGGTGTTCCCTTCACGCCTAGCTCAATATGCCGTCCATATTGCGGGTGATCCACACTGGGCAGGCTGAACACTTTAATGCCTGAATAAGTTGCTTCTAAGCGTTCCATCAGTGGGGTTAGCGACGCTTCCATGGCACCGAACACGATCACCGACTTTTCTTGGTAGGCAAATTGCTGGTGCAGATGCGGGTACAGCGTGTCCAGCACCCACTCCACCATAGGCCAAGCCATCACTGGAAAACCTGGAACGAAAAAAACGCCTCCACGCTTTCCTAAAACGTAGAAGCCAGGAATCTTGTTATATGGATTAGGAATAATCTGCGCATCGACGGGAATCATTCCCATATTCAGTCGGTGTATGTTGTCAGGGTGATCGGGCAAATACTCCGTACCTTGGTCACGCGCCGTGTCTTGCATGCGCTCACGTATGAGGGCCTCTGCCTGCGGATGCAAGTGCAGTGCTACGCCCAGCGCTTTGGCAGCGCACTGGCGGGTATGGTCGTCGGGCGTGGCACCTATACCGCCAGTAGAAAACACGATATCGCCGCTGTCAAAAGCACGTTTTAAGGTTGCGGTAATACGCTGGGGCGAGTCGCCCACGTACTCAGCCCAGTCTAGTGCTATGCCGCGTGCGGACAACAGTTCTATGATCTTAGTGAGGTGCTTGTCTTGGCGTTTGCCAGAGAGGATTTCATCACCGACGATGATGAGGCCGAATTTAGGGCTGAGGCTTGTTTGTGGGTTGGTCATGCTCTATCGCCAAAGGGTCAGTTTTAGGTAATACATCGGTTGCGCTGGTGGTTGCTTGCGCTAGAGTAGGCTTGGCAGCATCCAGCACGGCTTGATCTGCGCGGTGCTTTTGCAAAGCTGCCAAACAATAGTGCGAAAACCATAGCGATGAAAATGCAAACACCAAGGTGTAAATCCAAATCGCAGCCACCACTAAAAACGGTGCAAACACCAAAAACATCACGCTGGATGCCCACAGCAGCGTGGGCGCAGCGCCCAAATAGCCACACACCACACCAATACCCAGCAGCGGCATGCGGTGCGCTTTGATCACTGCCCGGCGCTCTGTCGCGGCGGCGTGGTCTGCCAAGGCGTCAAAACTCATCACGCGGTAGGTTAGCCAACCCCAAATAATAGGTGGAATTACCAACACCAAAGGCGGGATCAACCAGAGCGGGATAGACGCTAACATGGCCACTACGGCCAGCACGGCAGAGCCTAGGGACCACAACATGCTGGTAAACAACCCATTGCCTTTTTTGCGTTCAAGCTTAGCAAAACGGCGCTCCGCCACCATAGACACCATGGCAGGCGTCATCATCAGCGCCACAGCCAGCAATGACACCACCACCAGCACTGGTGTAGCCGCAACCACCACCAAAAGCGGAGCAATTGCAGACTTAAGTTGGCCAAAACCTAAGCCGTCAAGCCATCCCAAAATGCGGGTGACCCAGTCACTGCCTTGCAAGCTGGTGTTGACTACGGCCAAGGCCATGTCCCAAAAGAAGTACCCTACCCCCAGCGCCAAACCCACCATGATCAGCAAAGGCAGCAAAGACAGCGCAATCACACGCGGGTGCAAACAATACGCAGCTGCGCGCCAAAAAGCATCAAAAACAAGGTTCATTGGCAAAGCATACCGCGATTTAGCTGCAGTTTGCGCCATCAGCTTGACCACAAGGTGCGAAAATAGCACTCCACGCACAGCCACCATGGCTGTAGCGCACCCATTTTTAGTTTGGACACACCATGGACGCAGAACAAATCAACCAAATCGGTACGGCACTTACAGACCTAGCAGCACGCACGCTAGAGCTACGGGGGTATCTTTGACTACGAGTCTAAGCAACGCAAACTGGAAGACGTTAACGCCGCCCTAGAAGACCCCGTAGTTTGGAGCGACCCTAAACGCGCTCAAGAGCTGGGTAAAGAGAAAAAAGCACTTGAGAGTGTAGTGCTAGTGATTGCCAATTTAGACAGCGAAATTGCCGACAATACAGAGCTGTATGGCATGAGCAAAGATGACAACGATGTGGCGGGCCTGGCCACCATCGAAGCTGAGGTAGCCAAGATCGAGGCCACCGTGGCGCAGCTAGAGTTCAGGCGCATGTTCAACCAAGCGGCAGACCCGCTGAACGCATTTTTAGACATTCAAGCTGGTGCAGGCGGCACCGAGGCTTGCGACTGGGCCAGCATGCTGCTGCGTCAGTATTTGCGCTACGCAGAACGCAAGGGCTTTAAAGCAACTATTGACGACGAATCTGCGGGCGATGTAGCGGGCATTCGCAGCGCGTCTATCAAGATCGAAGGCGAGTACGCTTTTGGCCTGCTGCGCACCGAAACCGGCGTACACCGCTTGGTGCGCAAGTCTCCGTTTGACTCGTCCGGCGGCCGCCACACATCGTTTGCGTCGGTGTTTGTCTATCCTGAGATTGACGACACGATTCAAATCGACATCAACCCTGCTGATGTGCGTGTAGACACTTACCGTGCCAGCGGTGCAGGCGGTCAGCACATTAACAAAACTGATTCTGCTGTGCGCTTAACCCACATCCCCACCGGCATAGTGGTGCAGTGCCAAGACGGTCGCAGCCAGCACGGTAACCGTGACGTAGCGTGGAAGCGCCTGCGCTCGCGCATGTACGACTTTGAAATGCGCAAACGCCAAGAAGAACAACAAAAACTGGAAGACACCAAAACCGACGTGGGTTGGGGCCATCAGATTCGTTCGTATGTGCTGGACCAATCACGCATCAAAGACTTGCGCACCAGTGTAGAAACGTCTAATACCCAAAAGATTTTGGACGGCGATTTGGATATGTTTATTGAAGCCAGTTTGAAGCAAGGCGTGTAACGCACTGTGCGATGTGCTGCTAAGGACTTATCGGGGCTGAATCTTCACCATACGGCGGGCCTTTTGCTCTGCTTTTTCTGAGTCTGCACCAAATATCTCACGCTCTAAGTTATTGATAATTCCGGGCAAACTAGGCAAAGCATTGCCCGTGGAATGGTCAGCCGCTGGTGCGCTTGACTCAGGCAGTACACCACCGGGCATTTGTGCTTCATCCACATGGGCATAGTTGCCGCCTATCCAAGTTATGCGTTTACCGGGTTCAATTTTTCGCAACAAGTTATGGGCACGCCGCTCTAAAAAATACAGATCTGTACCAAAAACTGGCAACCATGCAATAGCAATATGTGCCGTATGCGTCATAGGGGTGCCGTGGCTGGCGATAGCCAGAGTGCGGGTGATAATTTTTTGTGCCAAAGCTGCTGCTTGGACTGCATTGCGAGGCATGACTACTGTAACGGCAAATGCGTTGGGGGCTACACGGGCTACAGTGTCAACTACCGACACACTCATTGACAATGCGGCAGCTAGCTGCACCATACCTGCCTCATAACCCTCGCCAGGATAATCTTGTTGCAAGTCTTTGTTGTCCTTAACTTCTATGTAGTAGAACGCAGCATAAGTTTTTTCTTGGGTAATGCGCTTAACAGTACGGGCCAGTGACTTTTCAAAACCTTTGCGGTTAAGCAGCCCCGTGAGCACATCACGGCTAAAGGTAGTTTTAGCTCTCGCCATGACCATTCGCCCTTGTTTGTACTGCACTAACTGCGTGTAAAACAGCACCGTGGTAGACACTAAAAACCCTACACTGGAAATTACGAAACTTTGCGGGCCATCAGTCATACCAAAGTAAGCTGCCAACGGCGTGAGAATACCAAAGCAAACAAAAACCAGTGCGGCCACCATCCACCATGCTTGCGCTTGCTGGCGCAATATGCTAGTGCACACCATGCCAGCTGCAAACACCAAGCTGCTAAGCAAATAGGGCGGTAAAACTTTGGCTTGTAAGCTGCGCATGTCAGCCCCTGCCATTGATATCGCCGATATAAGCCCCACCACCAGCCACAACTGAGCAAATCTCCATACCCACAAGGTATAAGACTTTTGCGACAAAACTGACCCAATAGCCCAAGGCAAAAAGGCACCGCACAACATGCCAGAAGAGAATTTACTGACGTCATTAAAACGTGTTGAGTCCTGCGCAAGGTACATGCCCGCAGTACCACCCTGGGTAAACACTGCAATCCCCACACTGATAGTGAGCAAAGCTACCGCTACAAAACTAAAGCGCTGAAATATGGCTGCTGCACCAAAGCCTAATATAGAAAGGACAGCGGCCAAGCCTAACAAAGCCCCAATACGCAACGCGTCTGCAAAGCGCCCTGACCTGAACTGCGGGTCACTTTGCAGCAATACGGGCATAGACAACAGACCTTGGTGCGCCACTTGTAGTACCAAATGCAATTGGCCTGATTTAGCGGGTATAAAAAAAGCAGGGTTGCGGTTTGCAAACGGCCATTGCATCATCTCAATTTGGTCGCCTGCCGCTGCACTAACCCACGGCCCATCGTTGTAGCGGTAACTTAGGTGGGCGGCATCCAGCCGCGGCATGGGCAGCTCTAGCACCATGTTGGTGGGCTGCTCTTGTACCAGCAGTGCAAGCCGCCCCACCCAGCGATCATTTTCTAAAAACCGCAAAGTGCTTCGGGTGTCGCTTGGACTGAAAGCACTGTCTGGCATGGCCCACACTACCGAAGGGTCTTGTGCCTGCTGTGCAGATAGCGTTTGCTTTGGTAGCCACTGCGCATGCCAGTGCTGGCGGATATCAACAGCAAAATACCGGGTGTCTTGCGCACTGATATCTAGCACGGGTGTGGCTTCTACAAATGACCCGTAACAGGCGCAAAGCAAAAGCCAAAAGTAGCGTCTGCTGAGACCTATTGCGTTCATTGCGCTGTAAAACCAAAGCTTGAGTAATAAAGCGGAACTCATGATTGTGATTATCTGTGAAGTAAATCACATTGAACACCTATCTTTACAATGTAATTACAACGTATTAATTTTTGCCATGGGCAAGCTATGCTTTTGACAGCTTGTGAAGAAGTCTATGTTCAAGACTGTTAGCTTGTCTAACCAGTACAACAGGGGTGTACTATGAGTGGGATTTCATCCATCGTATTCAAAGCCCTTCAGCAGGCTTTGCCCAAGCTATGCTGCCGGGTTACCTAACCAAACAAGAAGATATTGCCGTGCACGGTGTTAGCAATGTGCAGATTTGCTCATTACTTGACCGCAACCAGTTTTTTGACCCTGCCGGTGATGCAGAACAATTGGGCATCTCCAGCGCTACGTGGTCTTTATTTGGTTTGCTATGGCCATCAGGCCGTCAATTGGCCGCGAGGATGGCTTTGCACCCAGTCAGTCCCAATGAACGTATTTTAGAAATTGGTTGCGGCTTGGCCTTGGCCAGCATCGTGGCGCATCGCAAAGGGGCTGATGTGACAGCCAGCGATTGCCATCCATTAGCCGCAGGTTTTTTGCAGCGCAATCTACGCTTAAATCATCTATCGCCGATTCCCTATATGCACGGACAATGGGGCGCACCTGCTTTAGCCACTCAGCAGCCTACAGCTAAGTTTGGTTTAATTGTAGGCAGCGATGT
The DNA here is from genome assembly GCA_031415895.1 of Polaromonas sp. GTDB lineage: Bacteria > Pseudomonadota > Gammaproteobacteria > Burkholderiales > Burkholderiaceae_C > JAAFIP01. The sequence goes on from JANOSN010000225.1 coordinate 5,841, forward strand.
GCTGTATGAACGAGACCCACTTGGCACACTAGCGCAGTTTATTGCCTTGCACAGCGCACCCGTAGCACAGGTATGGATTGTTGACCCCGACCGCAGCAACCGCAGTGCGTTTAGCCAACGTATGCAGGCACTCGGTTTTCAGCTGCGTGAGGAGCGCCTAGACACTGCAGCTACTGAGCACGCCGCAGCCTACAAAGGCCGCCTCATCACCTATAGCCGCAACGGATAACTCCCCTAAATAAACCGCGCTTACGGTTTAAGCGCGATCAAACGATCTGCATAAGCTTGCCAAGGGGCATCTTTGGCTATGTCTTCAAATACGCCTTGCGCAGCTAAGTCCGCTACCCATTGCTGTTTAGCTGCAATGGCTTGTGTCATCAGGGGCTCAAAACCAGCTTCACGCACTGTGTTAGCGGCCTCGCGCATTTCTTCTGCGCGGCGCTTGCCATGCTGGACAACACGGCTGAAAAAATAGGCACCCTGGTTTTCCCAATCAATGCTGGGAAACGTCTCATGCAGCGTAGGCAGCACGTAATCTTCAACGCCATAAGCACGTGCTGTGGCGTAGCTTTCAATCACCAACGCCTCTAGGCCTTTGATCATGATGCTGCGGCTCATTTTGATGGCACTGGCCACACCTAATTTTTCGCTCACCACCTTGGCATTCATGCCCCATGCATTTAGCTGTTGCGCTAAATCTGCGGCCTTGGCTCCGCCTAACAACATGGGCACTTTGATGCCACACGGAGGCACCGATGTCATGACCCCAGCTTCGACATAGTGTGCGCCCGCCGCTTCGATGGCAGCGGCACATTGCTGCTTGGTGCCCGGTGAGGCTGAGTTAAGGTCTAAAAACACGCTGCCTGAGCGAATATACAAAGCAGCTTCACGCGCCACAGCCAAAGTATTGGACGCAGTGACAGCAGACAAAATCAATGTGGCCGATGCACACAAAGCTTGCATCGACAGACAAGCTTGCACACCAGATTGCGCGGCTTGTGCAAGCTCTACATCGCGCGTTGCAGCGCCCAAAAATTTACTGTCCCACGCTGCGATAAGCGTTATCCCTGGCAAAGATTTCAACCCTGCACAAAAGATTTTGCCTACTTCGCCGTAGCCTACCAAACCTAAAGCCTTAATATTCATTGTGATGACCTCCTGATCTGTGCGATTGCGTTAGTTGATTGCTGCTGGTATTTTCTGACTCAATGTCTCAATTATCACCACCAACCTGCGCCCTCTACCAAGATGAGCCGGGCGCAACCGATTGCTAAGTTTGTATCTACTGCTTGCAATTAGTAGTGAAAAGGTGGTGAAATTTGCATATAGTCCTAGTATTTACTGCTCAAGCAGCTATTTATTTGATAGCTGTTTGATAAAATAAAGCTCAGGATTATTTAAAGGTTTCTATGCGCCATTTACCACCCATCACTACCATGCTAGCCTTAGTGGGCACACTAGCCTTGCAGGGCTGCACCGTGATTGCTATCGCAGATGCAGTCGGTTCAGCCGCGGTAGGTGCTGCTGGCTTGGCAACAGATGCGGCGATTGGCACAGTCAAAGTGACTGGCAAAGTCGTAGGCGCAGCAGCTGATGCCGTGATTCCAGACAGCGCACCCACCAAGTAAATAGAGCTTAGCTGGTAATTTAAAACAACTGTTACCTAGCGCAAGTCTCTATCACGATACAAGTTAGCAGTATCCTTTTTTTATGAAACTCAATTACTTGCTGCTAGCTGTGATGGCGTTAATGTCAGGTTGCGCCAGTCTGCCAGCTCCAACAGTGTCTGGCGAGGGGCGCTATTTGATCATGTCGGCTGCAGGCAGCCCGATGGCGCAAATTGATGCCAAAGACGAAGCCACCTGCAAAGCCATGGGAAACTCTGTTGTTAAACGCAACCCGAACATGGCTGGGCTTGCGCGGTGCGAAATTAAGCCAGTAGATGCACAACTGCCCTACATGGCGATTGCCCGTAATACCCAAATGTCAGTCGACATCACCTCACGTTATCGCACTGAAGAGCTGTGCAATAAAACGCTTGCCATCATCGCTACCAACGGCAATACGGTGATTCGCAATTGCACTAAAGCCAATTAGCCTGCGGGCTTGGGGCGTTTAATAAATAAAGCAAGCTAGTAAAAACCTGCTTGTCCAGCATGGTGCGGCTTGTTTTAAAATGGCCGGATGCAAAACATCACAAAGCTTAATATTTTGGTGGGCACCATGACCAGCACCGCAGAGTATGTGGCCCAAGCCATTCAGATGGACTGCGCCGATTTGGTGGGCACTATCGATGTGCAGTTAATGGACAACCTAGACATCAGCGTTTTTGATAACCCTGACGAGCTGTACTTGATATGCACCAGCACCTACGGCACAGGCGATGTGCCCGACAACGCACGCGCCCTGTACGACTCGCTAGACGCAATGCCGAAGTTTTTAGGCCATGTGCGTTACGGAGTCATAGCACTGGGTGACAGCTGTTACCCGCAAACTTTTTGCTTTGGT
>JANOSN010000226.1:0-3996 GCA_031415895.1 Polaromonas sp.
ATCTGCACGCCCAGTGCAAAGCTGGACAGCAGGTCATAACTGCCATAGGGGTAAAACCCATCTGCTACGTTATCAGTAGCTATAGATGTAGATAATCCTTGGACTATAGCCTCTTTTAACCGGGTAATGCCGCGTTCTACGGGTGTAGCATTCCAAGCGCCTTGTAAATACAAATTGGTGGTGGGCAGGGCCACTAAATGGATGCCCGCTTGCGCGCACAGCTTTAGCGTTTGCATGGCTTCGTCTACAGGTTGCACGCTCAGTGAGCAGGCGTGGCCGCAGGTGACTTTGCCGTGGTAATTATTTTTAATCGTCAGCTCGGCAATTGCGCGCAGGCCGCGTGCGTCTGCATCCAGGCCTTCATCCACATGAAAATCTAAGTGCAAATTATTTTTAATCGCCAGGTCAAACACGCGCTGCAGCTTGTCGTAAATGCGCTCATTGCGGTAGACAAAAGCGCCCAGCAGCGCGGCTTCGCCCAGCGCCTTGTTGCAGGTTTGGTCGGCGCAGGCTACTTCTAGCGCCAGGTCTTCGCTGTCAAAGGCGCTTTGTTGCTCGGTGTCAAAAAAGTCTAGCGGCGTTAGCGCTACGCACTGCAGGGTAATGCGGCCGCGCCAAGCATCGCGCAGCTGCTCAAACACCTTGAGCGATGTGGGCTGGTCGCGCTGCGGCCAGTCTAGGTGGGTGCGCAGGGCGCGTGTGCCGTGGGCATACGCGTCTTGCAGCGCGCGCTCCATGCGGGTGGCAATGTCTTGCGCTGTCCAGTGCGCACGGTGCTCAGCCATCAGGCCAATGGCCTTGTACAAATCACCATCGGCTGCGCCCACTTCATTGACCACATAGGTTTTGTCGATGTGCACATGCACATCTGCCAGTGCGGGTATCAAGATGCCACTTGCTATATTATTTGTAGCTACTCGAGCAATAGATACTTGGACTACAGCACTATTTTCTATATAAATATCAAAAGGTGCGTGCTCTGGCGTGCCTGCTGGCACGCTAAACCCGCGCAGTGCAGCGGGAATGATGACATTGCTAATTTTCATGGGTTACAAACACATTGTTTATCTGCTAGATTTAACTTCGCTCTCATGCCATGAGCCTAGCACCAGCTTAGAGACCCAGTTAAAAACTAAATAAATCATGATGCCAGTGAGCGACACCAGTACCAGTGCGGCAAACATTTTAGGGATCTCGGTACGAAAGCTGGCCTCTAAGATGCGCGATGCAAGGCCCGTCTCTTTGCCTGCTGCACCGGCGGTAAATTCAGCCACCACAGCGCCAATCAAGCTTAAGCCGCCCGCAATTTTGAGCCCCGCAATAAAGTAAGGCATGGCCGACGGTATCAGCAAATACCGCAGGGTTTGCCACGGGCTGGCGCGGTACAGCGTGAACAAGTCGCGCAGGTTATGGTCAGCACTGCGCAGGCCAATGACGGTGTTAGACAAAATAGGGAAAAACGCCACAATCCATGCGCACAGCAGCAAGGCAGCGGTGGTGCTGTCGATGAAAATCAAAATCAGCGGCGCGATGGCCACAATGGGCGTGACTTGCAACACGATGGCAAACGGGAACAGCGTGAGCTCAACCCATTTGTTCAGCGCAAACAGCATGGCCAGTGCCACGCCGCCCACCACGGCCAGCACCAGTGCGCCAAAAGTGATCTTTATGGTGAACAACCAGCTGCCCATCAGCGAGCCCAGGTTGTCCCACAGCGTTTGCGCCACCAGTGTGGGTGCAGGCAAGATGTAGTGGGGAATGTTGTTGATGCGCACCACGGCCTCCCACGCGGCCAGTGCCATAAAAAACACTGCAAAAGGCAGTATTTTCTGAACAAATTGGGTGGTAGTCCAAGTATTCATTGCTTATATAGCTATGAAATTAATAGTACATATGAGGCTGCTAATCATCATGCTCTCCTGCGTGCTCTGCAGTGTGGGCCAGCGCCTGCGACACCTGCACACACCACTGCGCATAGCGCGGCGTGGTGCGAAAAGCATCACTGCGCGGGTACGGCTCGTCTATCTTGATATCGGCTAACACCCGGCCTGGGCGCGCTGCCATCACGATGATGCGGTTGCTCAGGTACACGCTTTCATACACGCTGTGCGTGACAAAAATAGTGGTGAATTTTTTAGCTTGCCACAGCGCCAGTGTGTCGTTGTTGAGTTTAAAACGCGTCATCTCGTCCAGCGCGGCAAAGGGCTCGTCCATCAGCAGCAGGCGCGGCTCGGTCACCATGGCGCGGGCGATGGACACGCGCATTTTCATACCGCCACTGAGCTCGCGCGGGTACACATGGGCAAACTGCGCTAGGCCTACTTTGGCAAGGGCCTCATCTACCTGCGGCTTGGCGGCATCGCGCGATACGCCTTTTAGGCTCAGCGGCAACCATACGTTGTCAAACACACGTGCCCAAGGCATGAGCGTGGGTTCTTGAAAGACAAAACTGATGCCTTTGGCATGGTCGCCCGCAGGTGCGTCGGGCCACACTATTTGCCCAGCAGTCAAGCTGGCCAGCCCAGCAATCATTTTTAGCGCGGTGCTTTTGCCGCAGCCCGATGACCCCAGCAGGCTGACAAACTCATGCTCACCTACGCTCAAGTCCACGCCATGCAGTGCCAGCGTGCCGTTGTCGTAGCGTTTGTCTACGCCTTGTAATGCCAGTAGCGTGCGCATGAATGTGTTTAGCTGGGGATGTGCGGTGTGGGGTTTAAGGTGTTTAAAGGCAAGCTGCTAACCTCATGCAAGAATTTTGCCAGCTGCAACCCGGCTGCGTCAATGATGGCATGGCCCTTGGCTTTTGTTGCCGCCGCCGCATTGCCCGCTGCGCCCATCGCGTTGTAGTCTTGCACTTGCCAGCCTAGCTTGGCGCTGCTGCCGTTGCCCAAAATAGGGTAGTCAGCCGCGCGCTGCTGCGCTGTGCTGCGAAAGTATTGCGCCTGCGCCATGTCAACGTACTTTTCCCGCAGCGCCAGCATCATGCTGGTTTCCATGTCGCCCGCATGAATGCCAAAGCGGTGCTCCTCGGGCGGGAACATACTCATTACTGCATCGCCCAGCGGCAGCGTGTACCAGTTGGTGCTGTAGACAATCAAATCATGCTCAGTGCGCAGGTCGCGCGCCACGATGTCCATCACGCTCACCTGCCCACCGTGGCTGTTGAGCAGCACCAGTTTTTTAAACCCCGCGCGCGCTACGCACGCTCCCAGCTCCATCCACACGCTGATTAATGTTTGCGCACTTAAAGTGAGCGTGCCAGGAAAGCGAATGTGCTCATTGCTTTTGCCTACCTGCTGCGTAGGCAAAAACAGCACCGGCAGGCCAGCCGGCAAATGCGCCAGCGACGCGTTGACCACGCCGTTGACCAGGGTAGTGTCCACGCTGACAGGCAGGTGCGGGCCGTGCTGCTCAGTGGCGGCGACAGGCAGCACCGCCACGGCTTGGTGGACGGCAGGCGAGGCAGCGAGTTGCGCAAAATGGCGGCTGGTCAGGTCCGCCCAAAACCGGGATGGAAGTTGCATCCCCGCATCTTAAGGGGAAGATGCAAGTTTATGAAACGATCTTAAAGGTTTTAGCTGTTTAGCTTGGCACCGTGCCGCCACGCACTTTTTGAATTTGCGCGTTCACGTAGCTATAACCTATGCGTAGGCCCAATGAACTGAAAAAGGTTTTGCGGTTCCGAGCGCCAGGAACCCGTTGGTAAAAATCTGCCACATCGACAAATACCCCGTGGTCTTTTAAAACATAGTCCTTGATGGCACCATTGTTCATGTATTGAATGAAATTATCAGAGCGCCCGTCCCACTGAGGTTTGCCATCCATGTGGATGCCAAAACCAGCCTTTTCTTTGGTAGCAGCCAATTTCTGGGCAGCTGCAATAACCAAAGGCCCGTCCACTACATAACTGTCTACTTTGACCCAACGATTGTCTAAATACACCTCCGTGATGGCATGGTCAACATAGGGTGATCTGGGGTCAAACAAGCCGTTCAG
>JANOSN010000227.1:0-2481 GCA_031415895.1 Polaromonas sp.
AACGCCTTCATTATTTGCAACTTTTATAAAATACAAGCCCCTACTCCATTTTTGAGAACGGGCAGCAGGCGCACGTACCATTGCTAGCAGGCTGGAACTCGCAGGAAAGTGACTACCATGCGGTGCTGGGCAATGACACGACTACAAAATAGAACTTTGTAAAATCGCTGCAGCAGTTTTATGGCGGGCGGGTAGGGCAGGTGCTGCACCACCCGCGCTATCGCTTGCACATCATCACCTCACGTGGCCGACACATGCTGCGCACGGAAAATAAACTGGCCACGCCGCTGGGCTATGCAGGTGCATTTGTTACCAACGCGGTGCGCCGCAAAGCCATGGGCGCATGGCTGGAGCGGGTGGTGTTTTCTGCGCCATCGTCTGCCACCTTGGACGCACCGTGCAACGCGCTGCCTTTTGGTACACAAGACTACCGCACGCGCCAAGTGCACTTAACGCAGGCTAACTTTAACCCTGCTTTGCAAGCCAGTTGCTCCATACCGTTTGTGTTGCAAGCGGTGCATGATATTGACGGTGCGCCGCGTGGGGCGTATTGGGACGGCGGCATTACCGACTACCACTTGCACCTGAACTACAGCACCACCGACGGCATTGTGCTGTACCCGCATTTTCAAAAATCTGTGGTGCCCGGCTGGCTAGACAAGTCATTGAAGTGGCGTCACGGTGCAAGCCCATTTTTAGACCGCATGGTGGTAGTGGCACCTAACCCAGAATGGATAGCCAAGCTGCCCCGTGGCAAGCTGCCCGACCGCCAAGACTTTGCCTTCCATGGCCGCGACTTGGCTGCACGCATAGCGCAGTGGAGTGCCTGCACCAGCGCTGCACAACAATTGGCCGACGAGTTTGCAGCTTGGGTTGATAAGCCGGATATGGCGGCGGTGCAGGCGCTTTGATACTGCCAGCTACGTACAAGCGGGTTTTGTTATGACATAAGCGCAGGTAAAGTAGTTTTATGATAATATCGCCCGTAACATCATGAAACTTAAACTTCTTATCGATACCAATGTACTGGTTTCCGGTTTGAGTAGTCGTCTAGGTGCATCATTTGCGTTGCTGGAGGCCGTGGCGCATCAACGGGTAGATTTCGTAGCGTCAGCTACGTTGTGGTTGGAATACGAGTCGGTGCTTAAGCGGCCTGAGATTACATAGATGCACGGATTAAGGGCCTCCGATGTAGATGACTTTTTAAATGCCTTGGCTCAAATGGTTATCCCAGTAGAGTTGTACTTTTCATGGCGTCCCCAGCTACGCGACCCCGGCGATGAAATGGTGCTTGAGGCTGCAGTGAACGGGCAGGTAGATGCTTTGGTAATGCATAACTTGGCTGATTTTGAAATTGCCAAGACACGGTTTAATTTGAATGTATGGACACCCGCTAGCGCTTTAAAACAACTGGAGAAAAAGCTATGAGTACCTTTGCCCTGCGCCTGCCAGATTCGCTATACGCTCACGCCAAAAAATTAGCCGAGCGCGACCAGGCTTCGCTCAATCAATTCATTATGGTGGCCGTGGCAGAAAAAGTTTCAGCCTTGGATACCGCTACATTTTTTGAAGAGCGCGCAGCGCGTGGTAGTCAAGCCAAGCTCAAAGCTGTCCTAGCGCGTGTGCCTGCTGTGGCACCCAGAAAGGGTGATGAGCGTTAACGGCTTATCCCCGCAGCACCGCGCTGTCGCTCAACATCTGCGCATACTCATCCCTTGTCGCAATGCGCGGGTTCATTTTGTGACAATGGTCGGCCATGGCACCATCGATGATGCGTTCATAGTCTGCTGTGGTTACGCCCAATGCGGCTAGGCCGGTGGGCAGGTTTAAGCGGCGCGTCATGTCGGCCAAGGCTGCTGCCACATCACTACCCGATGTTAAGCCCATGGCGTGGGCCATGCGGTTTAAGCGGTCTTCTTTTTGCACTGATTCTGCGGGTGCGTTAAAGCGCACGACGGCAGGTAAAAACATGGCATTCAGGGTGCCGTGGTGCAGGCGTGGGTTCACGCCGCCCAAGCTGTGGCTTAGCGAATGCACGCAGCCCAAGCCTTTTTGGAACGCCATGGCACCCTGCATGGACGCGCTCATCAGGTTAAAGCGGGCTTCTTTGTCTGCACCGTTTTGCGTAGCGCGCTCAATGAAAGCCCAGCCACGGCGTAGGCCATCCAGGGCAATGCCGTCAGCCGGTGGATTGAACGGCGCAGCCATAAAGGTTTCCATGCAATGCGCTATCGCATCCATGCCAGTGGCGGCGGTTAGCTGTGGTGGTAGGCCCAGCGTCAAGTCAGGGTCGCATATGGCGGTTTTGGGCACGAGGTGCCATGAATGAAAGCCCACTTTGCGGCCATCGTCCAAAATCAAAATCGCGCCACGCGCGACCTCGCTGCCGGTACCGCTGGTGGTGGGCACAGCGATGATGGGGCACACCGCGTCGGTAATCTTGAGCGAGCCGCCTTCTATGGTGGCGTAGGTTTTGAGATT
>JANOSN010000228.1:0-2233 GCA_031415895.1 Polaromonas sp.
CACCGCGCCGAAGTGGCCGCGCTGTGGGGCGTGGCCGATGTGCCCAGCAAGCCAGGAAAAACGGCAGTCGAGATGTTTCAAGCCGCTGCAGATGGCGAGATCAAAGCGTTATGGATTGCCTGCACCAACCCAGCGCAAAGCATGCCCGACCAGTCAGTAGTGCGCCGCGCGCTAGAGCGCTGTGAGCTGGTCATCGTGCAAGAAGCTTTTGCCACCACCGAAACCTGCCATTACGCCGACCTGCTGCTGCCCGCCACTACGTGGGGCGAAAAAGACGGCACAGTCACCAACAGCGAGCGCCGCATCAGCCGAGTGCTGCCAGCGGTGTCCGCCCCCGGCGAAACACGCCACGACTGGAGCATCGCCGTAGATTTTGCCCAGCGCCTCGCCGTCAATTTAAATGGGGTCAGATCACATTTATTTGACTATCCCACTGCCGAAACTATCTGGAACGAACACCGCGAAAGCACTCGCGGCCGCGACCTAGACATTACCGGTTTGACCTACGCCAAAATTGAACAGACACCGCAGCAGTGGCCGTTCAAGCAAGGTGACACCGAAGGCAAAGCCCGCCTGTATGAAGACGGCATATTCCCCACAGCCGATGGCAAAGCTAATTTTGTCAACACCGTCTACAAACCCACATCAGAGCAGCGCGAGTCACGCTACCCATTTAGCCTGAACACTGGCCGATTACGTGACCAATGGCACGGCATGAGCCGCACTGGCACACTGGGCAGATTATTCGGCCATGTGGCCGAGCCCAGCGTGCAGATGAACCGCCAAGACATGACGCGCCGATTGTTATCTGAGGGCGATTTAGTGCACGTCACCAGCAAGCGCGGATCTATCATGCTGCCGGTGCAGGCCAGCGACGAGATCGGCATGAGCCAAGCTTTTATTGCCATGCACTGGGGGAGCGAATTTTTAAGCGGGCGCAGCAGCACAGGCGAGCGCTTGGCGGGTATCAACGCCATCACCACCAGCGCCTATTGCCCTAGCAGCAAACAGCCTGAACTTAAGCACGCGGCAGTCAAAATTTTGAAAGCTGATTTACCGTGGACTTTACTGGCCATGGCCTGGCTGCCTGAGGCATCAGCCCACACCACGCGCGGCGCATTGCAAGTGCTGATGGCAAAGTTTGAATTTGCCACTTGCGTGCCTTTTGGCCGCGAAGACACAGGCAGCAGCGCTGCGGCGCAACGCGGCATATTGTTTCGTGCAGCCGCCGCCTACGCACCCGAGGATGACACACTCACTCAGATTGAGCACTTGCTTGGACTAGATACCCAAGACAGCCTGCGTTACGAAGACAGAAAGCGCGGCCAACGGCGCACCGCACGCTTGGTGAAGGCGCATGAGGGCAAAGCGCGACTGCAAGGCTATGTGCTGGCAGGCGACACCAGCGCCCAAGCATGGATCAAAACCTTGCTACAAGACGAGCTAGACGCCAGTAGCTATGGCCGCCTATTGCTATCGCCCGGGGCCAAAGCCCCCATAGCAGTGCAAAGCAAGGGCGTGCAAGTGTGCAGTTGTTTTAACGTGGCGCAACCTGCCATTGAAGCCCAGCTGCAAAACTGCCACGGCAGTAACGAGGAACGCCTAACGCAGTTACAAACTGCCCTGCACTGCGGCACCAACTGCGGCAGCTGCGTGCCGCAACTTAAAAAACTGGTGCGGAATCTACACAAAATTTAGGGTTTCTGTGCAGTACCAACTGGCGTGAAAGGGTAAGTTTTGGTAAGCTGTAGTGTTGCCATGTAAACCGCATGCCCCACTGAAAGCCACTATGACATTTCTATCTTTGGTCCGTTGTTTAGGCGGCGTTGCCGCAGGCTTGGCGCTGGGCTTAACGCAAGTGGCTACAGCGCAAACCGTATCCAAAACTGCGCAACTGGAAAGCGCAGTGGTCAGAATTTTTAGCACCGCGCGCCAGCCCGATTTATTCAGGCCTTGGAATAAAGCGGCACCCACCGAGTCCACAGGCTCTGGGGTCATCATTGAGGGCAACCGTATTTTGACCAACGCCCATGTGGTCAGCTACGCCAGCAAAGTAGAAGTGCGCGCCAGAGAAGGTGGCGACCGTATGGCGGCCAAGGTAGTGGCCATTGCACGCGGTATTGACCTGGCTGTGCTAGAGCTAGAAGACCCTAGTTTTTTTGCCACCCGCACAGCGCCCGTGCGCGCCAGCGTGCTACCCGAGGTAAAAGACGCTGTGCTGGCCTATGGCTAC
>JANOSN010000229.1:0-1695 GCA_031415895.1 Polaromonas sp.
TAATCGAAATAGCGGTGGTGGTAACCAACGCCGACCTGAGCATTCGCGTTGAAGGCCCTGAGATTGCGATTTACCAAAGCGATATTCAGTTGGCTAAAATGGACAAGTGGAACCGCACAACCCACGGCAACAGCGGCCTTACTGCCAAAGTCAAAGCTAGTAAAGTTAAAACGCCACTGGCTGAAGCGCAAATTTTGGATTTCTTAAAACACTATGTTCCGGCTGGTAAATCCCCGCTCTGCGGCAACACGATTGGCCAAGACCGCAAATTTCTTGACCGTTACATGCCTAAGCTAGAGGCGTTTTTCCATTACCGTAATTTGGATGTGAGCACGCTAAAAGAGTTAGCTAAGCGCTGGTCGCCAGAGGTGTACAAGGGTTTTAAAAAGAAGCAGAAACACACTGCGATGGCAGATGTGCATGAGTCGATTGAAGAGCTAATCTACTACCGTGAGCATTTACTGAAATAATTTGTAGGCTCTTTTAAACTTCCCCTTGGCAACGCATTTCTTCGTTGTTTACCTTGGACGGGCGGCGGGACATCTCGCTGAAAAAATCTCCGAAAACACGCACGAAATACTGACGCGCAAGGCTGGCTTTTGTGCCGCGCGCCTTTCTACAATTTTCCCATCGAGACGCTCCCACCGCTCACCCTGGTGACCATGGTATTGAAGACACGTGCGTCGGAAAAATCATGGCGGTTCAAAACTTGACGCCTTCGCGCTTAGCCCTCAGCCCACTGCAGGTCGCATCCCAGAACAGCGAACTAAAGCAAGGGATAACGAAATAAAGCAAGTTGTAAGCAGCCCTAGACTAGCCAACCAAAATAATACTTGCGGGAAAACCCTTAACCGTGCCATAATCAAAGGCTTCGCTGAAGTTAAAGCGAATTTTGTGCATCTGCCAAACTCCATAGACCACGGCACACTTTCGTGGTCATCGCGTCAAAGTTTAAAGACTTATAGTTTTTAAAAACACTTTCACGCTGAACTTGTTGGTTGGTTGATGTTTTTGTATCAACCGGCCTGCCCAAAAGGGCACCGCTTTTAAAAGGTATGGCTCGCGCCCATGATGGTGCGCGCGCCTGTGCGTGAACATGAATGATGATTTCCAAATGAACGAAAACTCTATTGAAACTATGGTTTCAGAATCTTTTGAGTCTCAAGCCCAAGTATCTACTGCTCAAACAGCTATTGAAAATGTAGCGCATGACGTCGTAGCACATGACAATATTGACACTGCTGAACAGGTAGCCGATCAAACCCAGCCAGACGAATCGCAAGAAGAGTTTGCCGCTGATACGGCAATGGCAGCAACCCCTGCAGAGCCCGAAGTACCCACTGGCCCAAGTGATTTTGAAATCATGGGTCTGTCGCCTTCACTGGTGCAAGCCACCAAAGACATGGGTTTTACCAAAGCCACGGCAGTGCAGCTCAAGACCATTCCATTGGCGCTGCAAACCGGTGGCGACAAAAAGTTTGTGGACCTGATGGTGTCTAGCCAAACCGGTAGTGGCAAAACCGCCGCCTTCTTGTTGCCTGTATTGCACACGCTAGAAGCCGAAATGTTTGCCAAAGAAGCGGCTGAAAAAGCCGAATACCAAGCAGAAGTAGAAGCCGCCAAAATGCGCGGTGAAGTGCCTGCTAAAAAGCCAAAACGCAAAGACCCCACCAACACCCGCAACTTCAAAGCCCC
>JANOSN010000230.1:0-3337 GCA_031415895.1 Polaromonas sp.
TACACCGGCCTGCCGTTTTTTGCGCCCGAATTATTCCAAACCGTCGAGCTGGCCAACCCGATGAAATCTAAACAACTTCAACAAGGCTTGGTACAACTGGGTGAAGAAGGCGCGATTCAAGTTTTTCGTCCGCACATGGGCGGTAACATGCTGCTGGGCGCCATTGGGCAACTGCAGTTTGAAGTGGTGCAGCACCGCCTAAAAGGTGAGTATGGCGTAGAGTGCCGCCTGCTGGGCAGCAGCTATGTAGGCGCGCGCTGGGTAACAGCAGACACCCCCGAAGAACTGAAAGTATTTACCGAGAAAAACGCTGGCAAGCTGGCGTTGGACGGCGCAGACACGCTGGCGTATTTGCTGACCTCGCCCTATGATTTGCGTTTGACGCAAGAGCGCCACCCGAATATCAAGTTCCATGCGCTGCGCGAGCACGCGGGGCTGGTGCTGCAAAAAGGCTAAGCCCGTAACCTGTTTGAACCGTGCATTTAGTGACCAAATAACCCTGCAGTCCAAGTATTTACTGCTCAATCAGCTATCAAAGTAATAGCGTACTTAATCTTATGAATCAATTTGACCCGCAATGGCTAGACCGCATGTACAACAACCGCGCCTTGGTGCCAGACTACGCGCGGCACTTTGCGCAGTGGGCTGAGGCATCAGACGATGCTCGCGCAGCGCATGCCTGCCACTTGGACATTGCCTATGGCGACAGTGCAATGGAAAAGTTAGACGTGTTCCCCAGCAGCCAAGTCGCTGCTAAAAAGGGTGCGCCGGTGGTGGTGTTTATCCACGGTGGCTATTGGCGGTCGCTGGACAAATCTGACCATTCTTTTATTGCCCCCGCTTTTACCAACCAAGGCGCTTGCGTGGTGGTGCCTAACTATGCGCTGTGTCCAGCGGTTACGGTGCCCCAAATCATTATGCAGATGGTGAAAGCACTGGCCTGGACTTATCGCAACGCGCAGCGCTACGGCGGTGACCCGCAGCGCATCACCGTCATAGGGCACTCCGCTGGCGGGCACCTGGCCACCATGCTGCTGGGCTGCGACTGGCACACCTATGCACCTGATTTGCCTGCGAATCTGGTTAAAAACGCCATGTCGATTTCAGGCCTGTATGACTTGGAACCCGTGATGCATACGCCGTTTCTCAAAGACTCGTTGCGGCTCACACCCGAGCATGTACTGTTGAGCAGCCCAGCCTGGCTGCCGCGCCCGCGCCAAGGCAAGCTGTACACGCTAGTAGGCGCGCAGGAGAGCGCAGAGTTTTTGCGCCATAACAACATGATGCAAAAAGCATGGGGCAAAGCCACCGTGCCCGTGTGCGAGACGATTGCCTCACGCAACCATTTCAGCGTGCTAGAAGACCTTTGCGCACCGTGGCAGCGCCTGCACCAGTTGGCAACCAAGCTGGTGTTAAGCGCTTAGTATGCAACCCCTGGCTGATTGGCCACTAGCACATCGCCAAGGCATCATCGGTGTGTTCACCGACATCGATGACACGCTGACCACCGACGGCGCGATCACCCCTGATGCAATGCAAGCATTGCACGCTTTAAAAGCAGCAGGCTTGCACATCATCGCCATCACAGGCCGCCCAGTGGGCTGGAGCGAAGAATTTGCGCTGTCGTGGCCGATAGACGCTGTCGTGGCCGAAAACGGTGCTGTAGCATTGCAAAATACCAATGAAAACAGCTCACAGTCCAAGCATTTACTGCTCAAGCAGCTATTAAAATCATATCAATTACCTACAGCTGTGCGCACTGAAAACTACGCACGCATGCAGCAAGTGCTAGCGCGCATAGAGCGCGAAGTACCCGGCGCGCAGCGCAGCACCGACAGCGCAGGGCGCGAGACTGATATTGCCATTGACCACAGCGAGTTCACGCATTTAAGCGCCGAGCAAATCGACCAAGTTGTGCACATCATGCGCAGCCAAGGCATGCAAGCCACCGTCAGCAGCATCCACATCAACGCTTGGTTTGGCGACCACAACAAACTGCATGGCGCACGCTGGATAGTGCGGCTGCTGTTTGACCGTGACTTGGATTTAGAGATTGACCGCTGGGCATATATTGGCGATTCGACCAACGATCAAGTGATGTTTGAAGCGTTTTCGCACAGTGTGGGTGTAGCAAATATTGCTCGCTTTGTGCCGCACTTGGCGCATTTGCCGCGCTATGTGGCGCTGGGGAAGCGCGGGGCAGGTTTTACGGAATTTAGTCGACTTTTACTGACTAAATAGTGCCGTAGTCCAAGTGTTTATTGCTCAAGCAGCTATTAAATTTATAGTACTAAGTAATTGAAAATACTTTGATAACTGTAATTCCTAAAGCACTCCGAGGGCAGTTGTGGGAGATGCACGCATGATCCTGAACGCCTTCATTTCATTTGCTAAAAAGCATTTAGACGCTACTAATTGCCTGTCAGATCAATGGTGCGGGCCCCTTTCACTTATCGCACGACCTGGGTCTGGTATGAACGCTGAAAGATTACTACAAACCGTTTTTGCTTTGTGGTTGAGACAAAAATAATCGACTTGCTGCAGCCTTGGCACCTTCGCGCTGGGCTTCGTCAGCTGCATTCAACTGGCTATAGGTACCATGCAGCATTTTTTGCGTTAAACCGCGTGACAGTGCTTCTAGCACTGCGTCGATGTTCTCGCCTTTGGCTAATAATTTTTTAGCACGGGCGATTTCTAGTGCGCGCCATTCGTCGGTTTGCGCGTTCAGTTGCTGGATCAGGGGTACGCTGCCGCCGCTGGTGCGTTGGCCCATCCAGTGCATAAAGTCGACTACGCCTGCGTCCACAATGGCCTCGGCTTGGGCTACGGCGGCTTGGCGGCTGGCCTGCGCGGTTTGCACTACGCTGGCCAAGTCGTCCACGGTGTACAGGTACACGTCGTCCAGCGCTTTGACCTCGGGCTCAATGTCGCGCGGTACGGCCAGGTCCACCATAAACATGGGGCGGTGTTTGCGCGCTTTCACAGCCCGCTCCACCGCGCCCAGGCCGATGATGGGCAGGGTGCTGGCGGTGCAGCTGATGACGGCGTCAAACTCGTGCAGGCGGCTGGGTAGCTCGCTCAAATGCATGGTCTGTGCGTTGGCAAATTTAGTGGCCAGCAGCTCGCCGCGCTCAATAGTGCGGTTGGCGATGACGATGCGCGCCGGATTTTTGGCGGCAAAGTGTGTGGCAGCCAGCTCAATCATCTCGCCTGCGCCGACAAACAGCACATTGATTTTGGACAAGTCTTCAAACAACTGGCCGCACAGCCGCACGCTGGCCGCGGCCATGCTGATGCTGTGTGCGCCTATCTCGGTGTGGGTACGCACATCTTTGGC
>JANOSN010000231.1:0-1461 GCA_031415895.1 Polaromonas sp.
TGCACTTGTTCAACCCGTGCGGCAAGGCCGAGTCTGAAATTTTGGTGCAACCGCTTGAGAAGTTTTATGAAGTTGATTTGTACGAGTACGAAGGCTTAATCATCACGCCCTCATACGCTAAGCAAGCAGCTTTGCGCACCACATTTATGAGCCCGGCTACTACCCGGCTGCTACACAACCCAGCGTATAACTTGATAGCGCATCCGTTTAATACCCGGTTTCAAAACTCCAACCAGTGGATTTTAGAAATGGCTGGGCTGGCCTTTGATGACCGCCGTGCTATCAACGACCGATCAAGCGCGCAAAACTGGCTGAAAGCCCAAGGTTTTGAACCGGGTGTTATCCGTATTACCAACTTGCGCCGTTCAGGTGCGCGCTTGTTCAGCGCGAATGTGAGCTTTGCAGACCACACCCAAGAAGAATATGAAAAGCAGCAGTACCAGGTGGTGACGGTAGATGCCATCAGCCGGTTTTTAGCGGCCCAAGACAGCGGCCTAACGCAAGTCACTGTAAAGTAAGTAGTGCCTGAGTCTAGGCGCTGATGTCTTGTAATATTTTGTGCGCAAAAGCGCTTGAAGTCAGCATATCTGCTGCTTGTGCAGCTATCACAAAGCTAGCGTCAAACTGCTTGTAATTGCGCCGAGTCGATGTGGCGTAACCCGGGTCGTAGTGCAGTTCTAGCAGCTCGCGCACTACGCCTTCTACCTTGCCAGCGTGCACACGCGCCTTCCAGTCGTCGATGACGGCTGCGCCGCGCAGGTCTTTCAGTACATCTAACCTTGTGCAGAAAAACGCGGGGTCTTTGACGAAAAAATCATAGTCTTGCATCAGCAGTTTCACGCGCTCTTCAATCGGTAGCTCTAGCCGTGCGCATGCGCTGGCGCGCAGTGCCGTCATCAGAGCGTCGGGTACGCTCACGTTGCCTACTTTTTTACTCTCGCTCTCAGCCCACACCACTTTGGCAGGGTCAAGCTGGCGCAGTGCGTTCCAGATGCGGGTGTCAAACTGCTTTTGGCTAGGCTGCGGTTGACCGGGTATCAAGCCCAGCACCGAGCTGCGATGCTCGGCCAGCGCTTCAAGGTCTAATACCTGCGTTCCTGCTGCAGCCAGCGACGTCAATAGCCGGGTTTTACCGCTGCCCGTGGGGCCGCAGATCACGCGGTAATTAAACAATGTGGCCAGACGTGCAATGTCAGCCACCATCTCAGCGCGAAACGCCTTGTAGCCGCCGTCAATGATGTGCACGTCAAAGCCAATTTGCGACAACACCAACGACAGCGACCCACTGCGCTGCCCGCCGCGCCAGCAGTTAATTAAAGGCTTCCAATTTTTCGGCGTATCTGCACAATGCGTTTCAATATGCTGCGCAATGTTGCGCGCCGCCATCACCGCGCCGCGCTTGCGGGCATCGAAGGCGCTGATTTGCACATATTCAGTACCTACTTCTTCGCGCTGTCGGTC
>JANOSN010000232.1:0-1799 GCA_031415895.1 Polaromonas sp.
TGCTGTACAGCGGCTTTGACCTTACAGCGCCTAGCACCTCAGTCAGCATGACCATCAACGGCCCCGCGCCGACGATTTTGGCCATGTTCATGAACACCGCTATTGACCAAAACCTCGACAAATTCAAGCTAGACAATAAGCGTGAACCCACCGACACCGAGGCTGCCAAAATCAAAGAATGGGTGCAAGAAAACGTGCGCGGCACCGTGCAGGCTGACATCTTGAAAGAAGACCAGGGGCAAAACACCTGCATCTTCAGCACCGAATTTAGCCTGAAGGTGATGGGCGACATTGCCGAATATTTTGTGCACCACAAAGTACGCAATTTTTACAGCGTGTCCATCAGCGGCTACCACATTGCCGAGGCCGGAGCCAACCCTTTAAGCCAACTCGCACTCACCCTGTCCAACGGCTTCACTTTTGTAGAAGCCTACTTGGCACGCGGCATGCACATCGACGACTTCGCACCCAACCTGAGCTTCTTCTTTAGCAACGGCATGGACCCCGAATACACCGTGCTGGGCCGCGTAGCCCGTCGCATCTGGGCCACCAGCATGCGCGATAAATACGGTGCTAACGAGCGGTCACAGAAGCTGAAATACCACGTTCAAACCAGCGGCCGCAGCCTGCACGCACAGGAAATTCAGTTCAACGACATCCGCACCACCCTGCAAGCCCTCATCGCCATTTACGACAACTGCAACAGCCTGCACACCAACGCGTTTGACGAAGCTATAACAACACCCACCGAAGACAGTGTGCGCCGGGCGATGGCCATCCAGATGATCATCAACCGCGAATGGGGCTTGGCGAAAAACGAAAACCCAAGTCAAGGTTCTTTCATCATTGAAGAATTAACGGAGCTGGTAGAAGAGTCCGTACTAGGCGAGTTTGAACGGATATCAGAACGCGGCGGCGTGCTAGGCGCCATGGAAACCGGCTACCAGCGCGGCCGCATCCAAGACGAGTCCATGCACTACGAAATGCTCAAACACACAGGCGAGCTGCCCATCATCGGTGTCAACACCTTTAGAAACCCTAAGGGTGATGTGGTGCAAGACAAGCTGGAACTGGCCCGCAGCACCGAAGAAGAAAAACAATCGCAGCTCAAGCGCTTAACCGACTTCCATAAGCAACACGCCACCGAATCCCCCGCCATGCTCAAACGCCTGCAACAAGCGGTGATTGCCAACCAAAACGTATTCGATGTGCTGATGGATGCCGTTCGTGTTTGTTCCCTCGGGCAGATTACCAACGCACTGTTTGAAGTGGGCGGCCAATATCGGCGCAATATGTGATGTCACATATCTTTACTCTCGGGCATATATGTCCAGAAAGGTACTCGGAAGGACTTAAATTCAGGTGTTGAAACTTCACCTGAATCAGCTTGACCTTTATTTTTAGCAACTAATCGCTTATCAATAAATGCTTGCAAGACGTCTTCGATAATGCCGTTAAATTTAGAAAGTGCCTCGATCAATTTGCTAATCATTGGATCAATTGCAATATTTGGATCGGCGCGGTTCAAAGCACCAAACATCCATGCCTGCGCAGTTGCTTCTGAACCCGCGTAAAAAGTATTTCCAGATTGACTGGAAAGAAATATGTCATCATCTGTCCAGCCTTCTGACTTTTGAACAAGCGGACTCCATTCATCTGCACTCGGATAGTGAAAAGCGTGCACATTCCTCAAATTATTTAGACAGCTTTCCTCTTGAATTAGGACATTTAAACTTTTCCAGAGATCTCGACCATCTTACACAAACGGGAAAAATCTATCTCTTAATACGGTTGACATT
>JANOSN010000233.1:0-1492 GCA_031415895.1 Polaromonas sp.
GGACTGGAAGAACCCCGTCCTCGTCCTGCTGCCGCAAACCCGCCGCCACAGCCTGCTGGTGCACTTGCTGCGCGTGCCCAGCATCGTGTTTGCCATTAACAAGCTAGACGCAATAGACGACTCGGCCACCGCGCTTAAAAACATCAGCGCAGCTTTGGCCGCTTTCGCCCACGAGGCAGGCATTCAAGTAGCCGCCACGGTGCCTATCTCTGCACTCAAGGGCAGCAATGTGGTGGAGAAAAGTAATGCTTTCCCCAGCTACCAAGGCGAGAGCCTGTTAGATATTTTGGAGCGTTTGCCTAATTCACACAGCGAGGCGCAATTGCCGCTCAGCTTTCCGGTGCAGTGGGTAGAAAAATTCTCTAGCTCGGCAGACACATCACAAGGCCGACGCGTGTTTTGGGGCCGTGTGGCCACAGGCGGCGTGCAGGTGGGCCAAGAGATCACCATTTTGCCCAGCGGCCAAACGGCTAAAGTAGCGCAAGTCATTGACCATGCCCGCAACCCTAAATCTGTGTTGGCGGGCCTGTCTGCAGGCATCACACTAGACCGCGAAGTAGACGTGTCCCGTGGCGACTGGCTGCTGGCACCGGGTGCTTTTACCCCTAGAACTAGCCTGACTGGCACGATTGCTTGGATGGACGATGTCCCATTGGTCGCAGGCCGGGTGTACTGGGCGCTGCACGGTCATCGCTGGGTCAAGGCTAAGGTAGCACGCATCACGCACCGCCTGAACATCCACACCCTGGCCAAGGAAGACGCCACCGAGCTGGCCCCCAACGAGATTGGCGGTATCGAGCTGGCCCTGCAAGAAGGCTTGGCTACCCTGCCCTACACCCAGTCAAAAACCTTGGGTGCATTGATTTTGGTAGACACTGCCAGCCATAAAACCTCCGGCGCAGTGTTGATTAGTTAAGCCACCACGGAAAGTATCGCCAAAACCCAATAAAATCAAGGGTTTACACCTGTTTCAGATTCAAAGCTAAAAAATGACCCACATCGTTACCGAAGCCTGTATCAAATGCAAATACACCGACTGCGTCGATGTATGCCCCGTCGACTGCTTTCGCGAAGGCCCCAACATGCTGGTCATCGACCCAGATGAATGCATCGACTGCGCAGTCTGCATCCCAGAATGCCCCGTCAACGCGATCTATGCCGAAGAAGACGCGCCAGCAGATCAAATGCACTTCATCAAGCTCAACATTGAGTTGTCGCAAAAAGCCGGCTGGAAAAGCATCACCAAACGCAAACCTGCTCCGGCGGATGCAGATGAGTGGAAAGATGTGATGCCTAAGCTGGCTTTGTTGGAACGCTAGGGTCGAAGTCGGATTTTTTGGACGCGAAGGACGCGAAGGTTGCGCGAAGGACGCGAAAGAAGAAGAAAAAAAAGAAAAAAGAAAACCAAATTTGATTTTTATTTTTTTACTTCAACTTTTTTTATTTCAATTTTGATAATTTCTAGTTTTTAGTTTTTAGTTTTTAGTTTAAG
>JANOSN010000234.1:0-1597 GCA_031415895.1 Polaromonas sp.
TGTCTTCTTGCACCCGCAGTCACGCGAAGAATACGCCCTGGCCCGCACCGAGCGCAAAACCGCCAAGGGCTACCACGGCTTTAGTTTTTATACCGATGCCGATGTCACGCTAGAGATGGACTTGGTGCGACGCGACCTTACTATTAATTCTATAGCTGTTAAAGCAGTAAATGCTTGGACTATCGACAGTTTTTCTCCTGAAAACAAAGAAAATTACGAGTTAATTGACCCCTACCACGGCCAACGCGATATTGCGGACAAAGTGCTGCGCCACGTCAGCCTAGCCTTTGCCGAAGACCCCGTGCGCATTCTGCGCTTGGCACGTTTTGCCGCACGCTTTGCAGGCTTTAGCGTAGCCACTGAAACGATGGCATTGATGCGGCGCATGGTGGCCGCGGGCGAGGTCGATGCACTGGTGGCCGAGCGCGTGTGGCAAGAGCTGGCCAAGGGGCTGATGGAGGCCAAGCCGTCCCGCATGTTTCAGGTGCTGCGCCAGTGCGGTGCGCTGGCCGTGCTGCTGCCCGAGGTCGAGCGCCTGTGGGGCGTGCCCCAGCCCGAGGCGCACCACCCAGAGATCGACACCGGTGTGCACCTGATGATGGTGCTGGACATGGCCGCGCAGCTCAATGCGCCGCTGGCCGTGCGCTGGGCCTGTCTGATGCATGACCTGGGCAAAGGCACCACGCCTGCCGATGTGCTACCGCGCCACATTGACCATGAAAGCCGCAGCGTCAAACTGCTGCTGCCGGTGTGCGAGCGCCTGCGCGTGCCCACCGACTGCAAAGAGCTGGCCGTGGTGGTGGCCAAAGAGCACGGCAATATTCACCGCAGCGCTGAGCTGAACGCCGCTGCCGTGATGCGCCTCTTAGAGCGCTGCGACGCGATACGTAAACCCGAGCGCTTTGCCCAAGTGCTGTTAGCGTGCGAGTGCGATGCACGCGGCCGCTTGGGCCTGCAAGATGCACCTTACCCGCAGCGCGTGCGGCTGGCTTTAGCGCTACAGGCGGCATTGGATGTGGCTACCGAACCGATTGCGGCCGCTGCAATTGCGCAAGGTATGCAAGGCCCAAAGATAGGCGAGTTAATCCATAAAGCGCGAGTTACAGCGCTGGCTGCAGCGTTGCAATAACTCGCTGCAAGCTAGCATGACATGCGCACAAGACCGCGCTGTAAAGAATGCCTATTGGTTTAAGAGTTGCACCACACGGTCTCTCAACACAGCGGGTTGGACTTGGCTAGCGGCCATTGGCGTGCCTACGTTTAACCCTACACGGCTGAAAATACCGCGCCTGAAGGGCCGCACCATCGCACCATTTTTTTCAATTCGGCTGAAGTAGCTGCCCCACAAATTGGTCAACGCCATCGGTATGACAGATGGCTCGATGCCTTGGACTTTGGCATCTTCTAAAATTTTCATAATACCGCCCTTAAATTCTTGCACGGTGCCATCTTTGGTGATGCCGCCTTCTGGAAA
Organism: Polaromonas sp.; assembly: GCA_031415895.1. Classification (GTDB taxonomy): domain Bacteria; phylum Pseudomonadota; class Gammaproteobacteria; order Burkholderiales; family Burkholderiaceae_C; genus JAAFIP01. Next base: position 1,475 of record JANOSN010000234.1, read on the forward strand.
GATGGCTAACAAATCGCCTTCTTTAAGCATAGCTTGCACGTCTTTAAAAGCTTGGTCATACGCTGCAGGGTCTTCGCTGCGAGGTGCAATGGGGATGGCTTTAGCCAGCTTGAACATCCAGCC
>JANOSN010000235.1:0-2183 GCA_031415895.1 Polaromonas sp.
TTTTTGATTGTTTTATTGTTTGTTTTACCCGGAGTTTTCCATGAAATTGCGTCTAACCGCCTTAGCTTTAGCTGCCGCAGCATCCGTCTCGGCCACCGCCCAAACTGAAATCCAGTGGTGGCATTCGATGACCGCCGTCAACAACGAGGTGGTTAACGACCTGGCCAACAGCTTTAACGCATCGCAAAAAGCCTACAAAATTGTGCCCACTTTCAAAGGCACGTATACCGAGTCGTTTACCGCCGCCGTAGCGGCGTTTCGCGCAGGTAACGCACCACACGTGTTGCAAGTATTTGAGGTGGGCACTGCCACCATGATGTCTAACAAAGGCGTGACTGTGCCCGTGGGCAAAGTGATGAAAGACGCTGGCGAAAAGTTTGACCCCAAAACTTTTGTATCTGCAGTAGCCGGTTACTACACCTCACCCAGTGGCGAGATGCTGAGCTTTCCGTTTAACAGCTCCACCACCGTGTTCTATATCAACAAAGATGCTTTCAAGGCCGCTGGTATCGACACCACCAAGCCACCAAGCACTTGGCCTGAAGTAGCCTTGGCAGCTGCCAAGCTCAAGGCCAGCGGCCACAAGTGCCCGTTTACCACTGCATGGCAAGGCTGGACCCAGCTGGAGAGTTTCTCGGCTTGGCACAACGCTGAATTTGCCACCAAAGGCAATGGTATGCAAGGCGCAGACGCCCGCATGAAAGTGAACTCGCCATTGCACATTCGCCACATCGACAACTTGGCCAACATGGCCCAGCAGGGCTTGTTTGTTTACAAAGGCCGCTCTAACGTGCCCGAGGCCAGCTTTATCTCTGGCGAGTGCGCGATGATGCCAACGTCTACCGGCTTTTACGGCAACGTAGCTAAAAACGCTAAGTTCAACTGGGCACTCGCCCCGCTGCCTTACTACCCTGACGTGGCAGGCGCACCGCAAAACACCGTCATTGGCGGTGCCAGCCTGTGGGTAATGTCAGGCAAGAAGGCTGATGAGTACAAGGGCATTGCCCAGTTCTTTAGCTACTTGTCCAAGCCTGATGTGCAAGCCGCTTTGCACCAGCGCACGGGTTACTTGCCTATCACTACGGCCGCATTCAAGTTAACAGAAGAATCAGGTTTTTATCAAAAGAACCCCGGTACTGATGTAGGCGTGAACCAGATGATCCGCAAAACCACGGACAAGTCACGCGGCATTCGCCTTGGCAACTACGTGCAAATCCGCACCATCGAGGACGAAGAACTCGAGCAGGTATGGGCTGGCAAGAAAACCGGCAAAGAGGCGCTGGACTCTATCGTCACGCGTGGCAACGACTTGCTAGAGCGCTTTGAAAAGGCCAACAAGTAAACCTGTTGTCAAAGGGGCCAATAGACTAAACTGCTTTCATGGATAAACGAGTAGTTTTTAAATCATCTTGGCTGCCTTGGGTGCTGATAGCGCCCCAGGTAGCGGTGATTACAGTTTTTTTCTTTTGGCCCGCTGCGCAGGCGCTGCTGCAGTCGGTGCAGCAATCTAATGCATTTGGTACGTCAGTAGAGTTTGTGGGGCTAGAGAATTTTCGCAACTTGTGGAACGACTCTACCTACCTCGCCTCATTTTTTACCACCGCCGTGTTTTCTACGCTGGTAGCGGTGCTGGGTATTAGCATATCTCTGCTGCTAGCAGTGTTTGCTGACCGCATTGTTAAAGGTGCATTGGTTTATAAAACCTTGCTCATTTGGCCCTACGCTGTGGCACCTGCAGTGGCGGGTGTATTGTGGCTTTTCATGTTTGCGCCTAGCGTGGGCGTGGTGTCGTTTTGGCTACGCAGTGTAGGCATTGACTGGAACCACCTACTCAACGGCGGCCAAGCCATGACACTGGTGATCATGGCGGCGGTATGGAAGCAAATTTCTTATAACTTTTTGTTTTTCTTAGCTGGATTGCAAAGCATTCCTAAGTCGCTTATTGAGGCAGCCGCTATTGACGGTGCGCGGCCTTGGCGGCGCTTTTGGACTATTGTGTTTCCGCTGCTGTCGCCCACTACATTTTTCTTACTTGTCATCAATATTGTGTATGCATTTTTTGACACCTTCGGCATTATTGACGCAGCCACCGAAGGAGGCCCGGGCAAAGACACATCCATCTTGGTTTACAAGGTGTACTACGACGGATTCAAGGCCATGGACTTGGGTGGCTCGGCTTCACA
>JANOSN010000236.1:0-1107 GCA_031415895.1 Polaromonas sp.
GTACGCCGGGAAGGTGTGGCCTGCAGTGAAAGCGTCCCAGCCCGCCAAAGTGGGCGCAAAGGTGTTGGTTTCGTGCTGGTAACCGGCGATGAGGATGTTCAAAGTAAAGCTCTCATTTTTTTGGATTGAACCGTCACAGACTAGAGGTGTTGTCTTCGAGTTTGTAGTTTACCTGTGGATGGCTTTTGTGCGCCTGGGTTTGCCCTTGTTTTGTACGTGAGCTGGTCGGAATGGAGACATAGTCGATGTCTTGTACGGGAGCAGGCCGGAATGGAGACACTCTCGATGTGTTGTACAGGAGCAGGCCGGCGGTGTGCTCAGCTTCGCGGCTGTCCTCCGTGGCGGCCTAGGGCCGCCTACTCCACCTTGATGCCGCTGCGCTGAGTACACCGCCGACCTGCTCTTGTGACGAGGTGAGCGATCTACCGGTTTAGTCTCTACTCCGCCAGTACGCAGCCGTGGCGCTTGGTGTGCACAGCGCAGCGGCATCAAGGAGGAGGCCGCAGGCCGGGGGACAGCCGCGCAGCTGTGCACGCCATGCGCCAGGGCGAGCACAGAACCAGAGTCGGTTCCGAAGCTCAAGCACCAATGCGAGCACAGAAGGGGAGTCGCGACCCAGCCCTAAGCACCAATCTCCTTAGGCGCAGCAGCAAACAAAGTACGCGTGTAGTCTTGTTGCGGGTTGGCATACAACGCAGCGGTGGGGCCTTGCTCCACAATGCGGCCTTGGTGCATCACGATCACGCGGTCGCACAGCTGGGCGGCTACCCGCAGGTCGTGGGTGATGAAAATCAGCCCCAAACCTAGCTCAGCCTGCACCTCGCGCAGCAGCTTTAAAATTTGCGCTTGCACGCTAACGTCTAGCGCGCTCACCGCCTCGTCAGCCACCAGCACCTGCGGTTTGCAGGCCAGTGCGCGGGCAATGGCTAAGCGCTGGCGCTGCCCGCCGCTGAACTGGCTGGGGTAGCGCTGCAAGGCCTCGCGCGGTAACTTGACTTGGTCCATCAGTTGCCCGGCCAGTGCGGTAGCTTGCGAGTGCGAAGCACCAAAATTCATCGCCCCTTCGATGATGCTGTCGCCCACCTTGCGGCGCGGGTTCAGCGATCG
>JANOSN010000237.1:0-5022 GCA_031415895.1 Polaromonas sp.
GTGGTGATGGTGCGCGAGCGCGGCAGGCCCGGCCAACCCGATCAAATTCACGTAGTAGAAAACCGCTGCGCACACCGAGGCGTGCAGTTTGTACGTGAACGCACTGGCAACGCGCGCAGCTTTGTTTGCCCCTACCACCAGTGGACTTATAAGATCAATGGTGACTTAGTTGGCCTGACTTTTCGCAACGGCGTGGAGGGTGTTAATGAGGACGGCAGCAAAACCCGCCAAGGCGGCATGGATGCCGACTTCAACCTGTGCGACCACGGTTTGACTAAGCTCAAAGTAGCGCGGCGCGGCGGTGTGGTGTTTGCCAGCTTTGACCACAACGTGGAGAGTTTTGAAGACTACCTAGGCCCCGATGTATTGCACTACTTTGACCGCGTGTTTCACAAGCCACTGAAACTTTTGGGTATCAACCGCCAGCGCATTCCTGCCAACTGGAAGCTGATGCAGGAAAACATCAAAGACCCCTATCACCCTGGCCTGCTGCATACATGGTTTGTTACCTTTGGCCTGTGGCGTGCTGACCAAAAAAGCCAAATGGTGATGGATGCTAAACACCGCCATGCGTGCATGATATCGAGGCGTAACGAGGGCGTTGCGGGCGCGGTAACGCAGGGCGTGACCAGCTTTAAAGAAGGCATGCAGCTTAATGACAAAGCACTGCTAGACATCGTGCCAGAAAGTTGGTGGAATTCAGGAAGCACCTCTGGCGCGGGCCCTACTGTAGTCATGATGACGCTGTTTCCTAGCCTCATCATTCAGCAGCAAGTTAACTCACTGTCCACGCGGCACATTCAGCCCGTCGAACCTGGTGTGTTTGATTTTGTATGGACACATTTCGGCTTTGAAGACGATTCTGAGGAGATGACCCAGCGCCGCCTGCGCCAAGCCAACCTGTTTGGCCCCGCAGGGTTTGTGTCAGCCGATGATGGTGAGGTAATTGAGTTTGTGCAACAAGCTTTTGCCGCCAATCCTCAAGCACGCACCATCAGCGAGCAAGACGGCACAGGTGTGTACAACACCGACCATAACGTCACAGAAACCTTGATTCGCGGCATGTACCAGTATTGGCGTGACCGCATGAGCGTTTAAGTGCTTTTACCCACAAAATAGCCTTGTAGTCCAAGCATTCATTACATATATAGCTATTATATTTATAGCAACCAGATCATTTATGGATTTTGCAACTTACCAAGCTATCACCAATTTGCAGCAGCGCTACGGGCAAATTTTGGACAGTAATGACTTGTCAAGCTGGCCAGACTTGTTCACCACCGATGGCCAATATTTGCTGCAGTCGCGCGAGAATTTTGATGCGAACCTGCCATTGGGTGTGATGCATTTAACCAGCCAAGCTATGCTGCGCGACAGGGTGTATGCCGTGGCGCACACCATTTACCACGAGCCGTATTACCAACGCCATGTGTGCAGCGCACCTATTTTTAGCATGGACGACCACGGCGTAGTGCATGCTGAATCAAGCTATATCGTCATTCGCACACAGCGCGACAATATGCCGCAAATTTTGAGTACAGGCCACTATATCGACCGCATTGCGCAGCGAGATGGTGCATGGCTATTCCAATCGCGTTCAGCCATTTTCGACAATGACTTGATTCCTAATTCCATCATCAAACCCGTGTAAATCGCCCCAACTACCGGGTTAGCGCTGATGCAATAATTGGGTGTTTACAGTAAATTACTTGAAGCTTAAATTAATTTTTTGGAGATATTAGCTATGACCACCCGTCGCCTCGTTTTATCCCGCAGTGCAGCCCTTGTGGGCGCCGCATCCACCGGCCTGTTGCTGCCTTCATTGGCAGGCGCGCAAAGTGCTAAGGTGCGCGTGGGCTTGATGCTGCCTTACACCGGCACGTTTGCTCAGTTAGGTGTAGCCATTGAAAACGGCTTTCGTATGGCACTGGCCGAGCAAGGCGGCAAGCTAGGTGGCCGTGAGGTCGAGTTCTTTAAAGTGGACGACGAATCCGAGCCATCAAAAGGCGTAGAAAACGCCACCAAATTAGTGCAGCGCGACAAGGTCGATGTACTGGTAGGCACCGTGCACAGCGGTGTGCAAATGGGTATCCAAAAAGTAGCCCGCGAGTCAGGCGTGCTTAGCTTGATTCCTAACGCGGGCGTGCATGCCGCCACGCGCGCGCTATGCGCCCCTAACGTGTTTCGCACCAGCTTTAGCAACAGCCAGCCTACACGCGCTTTAGGCAAAGTGATGGTGGATAAAGGTCATAAGAAAGCCGTGTGGATTACCTGGAAATATGCAGCAGGTGACGAGGCGCTAGAGGGCTTTAAAGAAGGCTTTTTGGCTGCGGGTGGCACCATCATTAAAGAGATGAGCCTGCCGTTTCCTAACGTAGAGTTTCAAGCCTTCTTAACCGAAATTGCTTCACTTAAGCCTGATGCGGTGGCCTGCTTTTGGGCCGGTGGCGGTGCCGCCAAGTTTATTAAAGACTATGCTGCGGCGGGTCTGAAAGGCAAAATTCCGCTGTATGGCTCAGGCTTTTTGACCGAAGGCGTGCTGGATGCCGCTGGGCCAGCCGCCGATGGCATCATCACCACGATGCACTACAGCGATTCGCTGGACACCGCGCGTAATAAAGCATTCCGCTTAGCCTATGCCAAAGCCTACAAGTCCCAGCCTGATGTGTACGCCGTGCAAGGCTACGACACTGGCTTGCTGTTGGTGCAAGGCGCTAACGCTGTGAAAGGCGACTTGAACAACAAGCCTGCCCTATACGCAGCCATGGAAGGCGCAACCATTGACAGCCCACGCGGCAAATGGACTATGAGCAAGTCACACAACCCGGTACAAGACATTTATGTGCGTGAAGTGTCTAACAAAGAGAACAAAGTGATTGGCATAGCCGCCAAGGCGCTGGCCGACAGTGGCGCTGGCTGCAAAATGGCCTAAGCTGAATAATTTACATAGCTTGCATAAAAAGGAAGGTTAGCCTTCCTTTTTTTTCGTTTGTCGTGTTTTAGTTTATGCTGCAACTAATATGACTTTATCTACCTATCTGCTCTACCTTGCCGCCGTCGCCCTGCTGGTGCTCACGCCCGGCCCTACCATGCTGATGAGTATGACCAACGCGATTGCCCACGGGGCACCCAAAGCCATGGCGTCTGCCAGCGGAAGCATTACCGCTGCGCTGGGCATGATCTTGCTGTCGTCGCTGGGCTTGGGCGCAGTGCTGGCGGCATCTGACACCGCGTTTTGGATTTTGAAGCTGGTAGGCGGCGCGTATTTGATTTATTTAGGTGTCAAAACCTTCCGCAGCCCGGTGAGCAGTTTTGATATGCCCGCAACGTCTAGTCTGAGCAATGCGTCTGCAGGCATGTCGATGCGCAAGCTGTATGTGCAAGGCCTGTTGGTGGGCGGCAGCAACCCTAAAGCTTTGCTGTTTTTTGCAGCGTTTTTTCCGCAGTTTGTGGATGCATCGCAGGCATGGGCACCGCAGTTTGCTATTTTGGCGCTGACCTTTGTGGCCTTTGAATTCAGCACGCTGAGTGTGTGCACTTTGTTTGCGGCACGCATTGCACCATGGCTGCGGAGCGCTGGTCGTGCGCGGGTGTTTAATCGCGTCTCGGGCAGTTTGTTTGCCGCGATGGGGTGCTTGCTATTGATGGCGCGTAAATAACTTCTCTGCTCAATATTGACCCGGCCCAGTGAAGTTTTAATTTCCGTTCTGGCTGAGCTTGTCGAAGCCCTTCGACAAGCTCAGGGCGAACGGTTCATATTTCACAGAACTGGCTCAATAAGTCTCTAAGTGAAGGCGGCCTTCTTTTTTGAGCGTCGCACCCAAGGTGTCCCAGTCGATTCCGGCTTGCACGGCTACGTCGCGCAGTGCCTGCACAACGCCCTCTTCCATGCTTTTAAGGCCGCATACATAAATGTAGGTGTTGGCATCTGCCAGTAGCGCGCCTACGTCAGCTGCGCGCTCGCGCAATACATCTTGCACATAGCGCTTAGGCTGCCCTGGCGTACGTGAGAAGGCAAAGTTGGTGTCGATAAAGTCTTTGGGCAGGCTTTGCAGTGGGCCAAAATACGGCAGCTCTTCCTGCGTGCGGGCACCAAAGAACAGCATCAGCTTGCCACCGTCGGTCTTACCCAACTGACGCTGTCTGCGTCGCCACTCGGTCATGGCGCGCATCGGGGCGCTACCAGTACCGGTGCAAATCATCACAAGGTTGGAATGCGCAATGTTGGGCATTAAAAAGCTGCTGCCAAACGGGCCAATCACCTGCACCGTGTCACCCACCTTCACGTCACATATAAAGTTAGACGCCACCCCGCGCACGGGCTGGCCTTGGTGGTCTTCTAGCACGCGCTTGATGGTGAGCGACAAGTTGTTGTAGCCTGGGCGCTCACCATTGCGCGGGCTGGCAATCGAGTACATGCGCGCATGGTGCGGCTTACCGTTAGCGTCATGGCCCGGGGGCACCACACCGATGGACTGGCCTTCTAGCACCGGGAAAGGCAGGCCTGCAAAGTCCAGCACGATGTGGTGTGTGTCGTAGTCTTTACCTACTGCCGTTACTCGCACATTGCCTGTTACGGTAGAGGTGATGGGGTTTTTAGGGCCATGCAAATTAGTGACTGCCTTCTCAGCAGACGGTGGTGCAATGGTGGAGCCGTAGGCCGATGAACTGACTAAAAGTTCGCCACTGACTTGCACTCCAGCGCTGCTAACCGCCAGCTCGGGGGCAGCAGCATCTGCGCTGCTCACGCCTGCCTGCGCTAGCTGGTCTTCTGACCATTCTTCGGGCAGGTCGTCCCAAGTCAACTGCTCAGCGGGCGTGTAGGCCTTGAGCTTAGGCATAGTGCGCCAGTTGTCAATTGACCCTGTGGGGCATGGCGAAATACAGGCCATGCACAGGTTGCAAATATCTGCATCGACAACATAGTTCAAGTCATCATGCGTAATGGCCTTGACTGGGCAAATCGACTCGCAGGTGTTGCAGCGAATGCAAATGACTGGGTCGATTAGGTGCTGCTTGATG
>JANOSN010000238.1:0-8497 GCA_031415895.1 Polaromonas sp.
CGCTTGAGCCACACTATCAGCAGTGCCACAGCGAGTGCAACACACACGGTAGATAGCATAAATAAGTATTTGAACAAGCGCTGATTTTCTTTGTCTAGCTGCAACGCAACAGCTTTGATCTTGTCCATTTTTTTAAGCCGATATTTCAGCCCGCGCCGCTCACCGCGCACCGCTTCTAATAAATCAAACAAGCTTTCAATTTGGGCTCTTTGCACCTCTAGGCTGATAGGTGCGGGCGGTGGTGGCGGGGGCGGCATGTACTGCGGCGACTCTAATTTCGCCATGCGCAGCATCTCATCAAAGCTGCCCGGTGCCGTAGCGCCATACAACACATTAGCGCTTTGCTCAGTACCAAAACGCGAATCGTCTAGTAGCTGGTTTAGTTGCGCATAAGGCTCATGTGCGGGCGGTGTGGGCAGCGGGTTGTGAGGGTTGTGCAGTGACACTAAGCCTAGCCCCATCAGCTCTACCAGCAGGTCGCTAATGTCGCCAAACCCTTTGAGCGTTTGTACATACAGCTCTACGGTATGGCTGCCATCCACTGCGAGCAACAACACGCGCAGGCGGCGAGGCAGCTCGCGCGGGTTGCGCTGCACCACGGCGTTGCCTCGCTCGGTGCGCACTACAAGGTGGCTAAGCTGTTTTAGAAGTTCTGACTTGGTGATGACTGTCACGGGTTACTGTTGAGTGTTTGTTATAAATGACAGCTTAATCTAGATGTCACAATTTGTGAATCACACAAACTAACTAGTCAACACATTTGACCTGAATCTAAGCCGAAACTCAATCTGAATTTAGCATAAATTAACACTAATTTAGTACCAACTAGGTACTAAATTACGACAGCTCAGCAATCATCTCGATTTCTACACACGCGCCCATGGGGATTTGCGCCACACCAAAGGCGCTGCGCGCATGCGCCCCTACTACAGGGCCAAACACCTGGCCTAGCAGCTCGGAGCAGCCGTTGGTGACGATATGCTGATCGGTAAAGTCGGGCGTGGAGTTGACCAAGCTCATCACTTTGACGATGCGTTTAACCATGGTTAAATCGCCGCCATGCGCAGCGCAGGCCGCATGCAGGGCCGCCATCAGGCCAATAGCGCAGTTGCGCGCTGCCAGCTTGCCTTCGTCTACGCTAATGTTTTTACCTAGCTGGCCTACCCAAGCCCCGCCGTCTTTACGGGCAATATTGCCCGAGATAAATACCAGCTTGCCGGTTTGCACAAAAGGCACGTAGGCGGCAGCGGGCGTGGCTACAGCGGGCAGTTCGATGTTCAAAGATTTCAGGTTGTCATACACGCTCATGGCAGGGCTCCGTTACAGTTACAGGTTAAATAAATGGTCTACAACCCGAATGGTATAGAACTTGAGCACACTTTTGATACTGTTGGTGGGTTTTGTCATGGGCTGCGCACTGCAGCTGCAGCAGGCCACGCTATGGAAGTGGCCTATTTATGCATCATTATTGGCTGTAGTCCAAGTATTTATTGCTTATGTAGCTATCAAATTCATAGTAAATAGGCCTTGTCAAACCGCGCCAGTGCTGGCTATTAGACCTGCTAATGGCGCTGCATATTGGCGTATCAGTGCGGGTACAGCGGCCCGCTGCGCTGCTGTGCTGCTGTTGGCAACGGTATGTGGTTTTGGCTTAACAGGGCTGAGGGCGGTCGTTTTTAAATCCACCGCACTTGACCCCAGCCTAGAAGGCGTTGATGTGCAAGTGGTGGGCGTGGTGACCGCTATGCCCCAGCGCAGCGATGCAGGCCTGCGCTTTAGGCTCAATGTTGAATCTGCCTTGCGCTTAGCGCCCAAGTCCACAGATGACGATGCCCTGCGCACTAACTTGGCAGCAGTGCTGCCTGCGTCGATCTATCTGTCTTGGTACAACCAGCTGCTGCGCAGCGAAGACCCCGCCGCTGTGCCCTTCGCCCAACTGCAGCAAGGCGCGAGTGACCTGCAAGCAGGCGAGCGCTGGGCGCTGACCGTGCGGCTCAAGGCACCTCACGGCACCGTCAACCCGCACGGTTTTGACTACGAGCTGTGGATGTGGGAGCAGGGCCTGCAAGCCAGCGGCTACGTGCGCGCCACCCCGCGAGACACGGCCAACGGCACGGCACCGCGCATGATTGGCAGCACGTGGCAGCACCCTATCGAGCGTGCACGACAACACGTGCGCGATGCGATTTTTGCCAGAGTCACTGAGCCACGCTTAGCCGGTGTCATCGCCGCACTGGTGGTAGGCGACCAAGCTGCCATTGAACGTGCCGACTGGGACGTGTACCGCGCAACCGGTGTAGCGCATTTAATGAGCATTTCGGGCCTGCACGTCACCATGTTTGCATGGGTTGCTGCACTGTGCGTGGGCTGGCTGTGGCGGCGCAGCACCGGCGCCATGCTGTGGCTGCCCGCGCAGCACGCAGCGCTGATCGGCGGTGTGCTGCTGGCCACGGGCTATGCGCTGTTTAGCGGCTGGGGTGTGCCGTCGCAGCGCACGGTGTGGATGCTGGCCAGCGTAGCGATGCTGCGCCTGTCGGGTAAGCAATGGCCTTGGCCTCTGGTGTGGCTGCTGGCCATGGCCGTGGTGGTGGCTATTGACCCGTGGGCGCTGCTGCAAGCGGGGTTTTGGCTTAGCTTTGTAGCGGTGGGTGTGCTGTTTGCCAGCGATCAGCGCGGTGCAGCTGCGCCACCCACAGTCGACCCAGCCTTGCCAGCCCAGCGCAGCTTACGTCACCACCCTGTAGTTACCAAAGTAATGTCTGCCGCACGCGAGCAGTGGGTCATCACACTAGCATTGGCACCACTGTCGCTGCTGCTTTTCCAGCAAGTCTCGCTGATTGGTTTGGTGGCTAACGCTATTGCTATACCGTGGGTTACCTTAGTGGTTACGCCACTGGCCATGCTGGGCGTGCTGTGGGCCCCGGTGTGGGACGCAGCCGCACTGTGCATAAGCTGGTTGAGTCAAATGTTGCAATGGTTTTCTTTAATTCCATGGGCTACGTTTTCGGTCGCCGCGCCGCCATGGACGCTGGGCGCTGCAGCCGTGCTGGGCGGTGTGCTGCTGGTCATGCAGCTGCCTTGGCCGCTGCGCGCCATGGGCCTGGCCGCCATGCTGCCCGCTATTCTGTGGCAAGCGCCCCGCCCCGCAGAGGGCCAGTTTGAAGTGCTAGCTGCCGACATAGGGCAGGGCAACGCCGTGCTGGTGCGCACCGCCCGCCACGCTCTGTTGTACGACACCGGCCCCCGCTTCTCGCGCGAGAGTGATGCGGGCCAACGCACCCTAGTGCCCCTGCTGCGCGCGCTGGGCGAGCAGCTAGACACCATCATCGTCAGCCACCGCGACAGCGACCATTCAGGCGGCGCACTGGCCGTGCAAGCCATGCAGCCCAACGCCGCGTTGCTCAGCAGCCTAGAAGGCGGCCACGAAATCATCACCGCCCGCGACCCCAAACAAGCCACGCGGCGCTGCACCGCAGGCCAGCGCTGGCAGTGGGATGGCGTAGATTTTCAAATTTTGCACCCGCAAACTGCAGACTACGAAGCGCAAAGCAAACCAAATGCGCTGAGCTGCGTCTTGCGCATCAGCAACGGCCAACGCACCGCGCTACTGGTGGGCGACATTGAAGCCCCGCAAGAAGCCCGACTGATTGCAGACGCAGCGCCATTGCAAGCCGACCTGCTGCTAGCACCACACCATGGCAGCAAAACATCGTCCACCGAGGCTTTTTTAGACACAGTCAAACCCAGCATCGCCATCTTCCAGGCAGGCTACCGCAACCGCTTTAACCACCCCGCACCCGAGGTAGCGCAGCGCTACAGTGACCGCAACATCAAAATCATCGCCAGCCCGCAGTGCGGTGCGGCAACTTGGCGCAGCGATTCACCACTGAGAGTGACCTGCCAACGACAGCTGCAGCAGCGGTATTGGCAGCATAAACTGCCATAACGCTTGCTCTAGGCTTAAATCTTGCTATGCTGTGTATAGGAGATAAGTACTATGGGTAGCAGCGCTAAATACGATGAAATGCACGCCTCGACAAGCAGTGTGCGGCAGCACTATGCCACTTACAACGCGTGGCTAGGCCGTCAGCCGGATGATGTGATGCGTTCGCGCCGTGATGAGGCGGAGATGATTTTTAGACGCGTGGGCATTACGTTTGCGGTGTATGGTGAAAAGGACGAAGACGCTAAATCTGGTAATGGGGGCACCGAGCGGCTGATTCCATTTGACTTAATCCCGCGCATCATCCCCTCGCACGAGTGGGCCAGCATGCAGCGCGGGCTGGTGCAGCGCGTCACTGCGCTGAACCGCTTTGTGCACGATGTGTACCACGGCCAAGACATTATTAAAGCAGGCGTTGTGCCTGCCGAGCAGGTGATGCACAACGCGCAGTTTCGTCCTGAGATGGTGGGTGTAGATGTGCCGCACGGCATTTACAGCCATATCGCAGGCATCGACATTGTGCGTGCGCCTGATGCCCAAGGCAACGGCGAATACTACGTGCTGGAAGACAACCTGCGTGTGCCCAGCGGCGTGAGCTATATGCTGGAAAATCGCAAGATGATGATGCGCTTATTTCCCGAATTGTTTGCGCAAAACAAAGTAGCCCCTGTGGCGCATTACCCAGATTTATTGCTCGATACTTTGCGCGCCGTGTCGCCTGATACGTCTGCCGACCCCACCGTGGTGGTGCTAACACCGGGCATGCTCAACAGCGCGTATTTTGAGCATGCGTTTTTAGCGCAGCAAATGGGCGTAGAGCTGGTGGAGGGCCAAGACTTGTTTGTCAAAGACAGTTTTGTCTACATGCGCACCACACGCGGCCCCAAGCGTGTAGATGTTATTTACCGCCGTTTGGATGATGATTTTTTAGACCCTTCAGTGCACCGCCCCAATAGCTCATTGGGCTGCAAAGGCCTGCTAGATGCCTACAAGGCAGGGCACGTCACCATCTGCAACGCACCTGGCACGGGGGTGGCCGATGACAAGTCTATCTACCCTTATGTGCCCAAGATGATTGAGTTTTACCTGGGCGAAAAACCTATTCTTAACAACGTGCCCACCTATATGTGCCGCAACCAAGGTGACTTGCAGTACACGCTAGACCACCTCAAAGACTTGGTAGTTAAAGAGGTGCACGGTGCAGGCGGCTACGGCATGCTAGTGGGCCCAGCTGCCACGGCTAAAGAGATTGAGGATTTTAGACGTGCGCTGCTGGCCAACCCGAGCAACTATATTGCCCAGCCGACTTTGAGTTTGAGTACCTGCCCCACGTTTGTAGACAGTGGCATTGCGCCGCGCCATATTGACCTGCGGCCCTTTGTCCTGAGCGGTAAAACAGTGCAAATGGTGCCCGGTGGTTTAACCCGCGTGGCTTTAAAAGACGGCTCGCTGGTGGTTAACTCGTCCCAAGGTGGTGGCACCAAAGACACTTGGATCATGGAGGCTTAAAAAAATGTTATCTCGCACAGCAGACCATTTATTTTGGATGTCCCGCTACACCGAACGCGCCGAGAACACCGCGCGCATGCTGGACATTAATTACCAAACTACGCTACTACCCCAATCAGCAGCCGTAGCACAAGCGGGCTGGGAGGGCTTGCTAGCGATCAGCGAACTCATGCCTTTGTACGAGGCGTGGCACAAGTCTGTGAACGCCAAAGAGGTGATGGAGTTCATGGTGAAAGATGAGCTCAATCCGTCCTCGATTGTCAGTTGCATTAAGTCTGCCCGCGAGAACGCACGTGCTGTGCGCGGCACACTGACCACTGAGGTGTGGGAGACACAAAACCAAACTTGGTTGGAAGTGCAGCGCATGCTCAAAGCGGGTGATTTTGAAGCTGACCCCGCTAAGTTTTTTGAGTGGGTGAAGTTTCGTAGCCACTTAAGCCGTGGCGTCACCGTGGGCACCATGCTGATGGATGAGGCACTGCACTTTATGCGCCTAGGTACTTTTTTAGAGCGGGCTGACAACACCGCGCGCTTGGTCGATGTGAAGTTTCACGCGATCCAGTCAGACTTTTACGGCGATGAGTTTGCCAAAGACCAAGAATATGATTTTTACCATTGGAGCGCGATTTTGCGCAGCGTCAGTGGGTTTGAAATCTACCGCAAGGTGTACCGCAACGTTATCAAACCTGAGCGTGTGGCCGAGCTGCTCATATTGCGCCCCGACATGCCGCGCTCGCTGCATGCCAGCTTAAATGCTGTGGTAGAAAACTTGAGCCTTGTGGCCAACGAGCAGTCTCACGAGACCCAACGCATAGCAGGCAAGCTGCGCGCCGAGCTGCAGTATGGGCGTATTGATGAAATTTTGGCCAATGGTTTGCACGCCTATTTGACGCAGTTTTTAGACCGCATCAATGCTTTGGGTGGGTGCATTAGCCGAGACTTTTTGGTGCCCTCTGCTAGCTAGTTCATGTTGTTGAATTAAGTTTGCGGTTTTACAGCTTAGCCTATGCGCCTTAGACACATCGAAGTTTTTAACGCCGTGATGATCACGGGCAGCGTTAGCTCGGCTGCACGTTTGATGAATGTAACTCAGCCTGCGGTGAGTCGCATCTTGGCGCATGCTGAGTTGCAATTGGGTTTTGCGCTGTTTCAGCGTGTCAAAGGACGTTTGACGCCCACCAATGAGGCACAAACTTTGTATCCGCATATCGAGCGCTTGTTCACGCAGCTCGACGAGGTGCAGCGCCTGGCCAATAACCTGAAGATGGGCCGCAGCGATGGTGAGCTGCATGTGTTGACCGTGCTGGCGCTGAGTTATGAGATATTGCCCATAGCACTTAAGCAGTTTCGCGCGCAACACCCCAATGTTGTAGTGACCATCGACTCGTTGCATTCGCAGCAGATTGTCTCGGCATTGGTGCTGCAAGAGGCAGACGTGGGCTTTTTGTTCAGCAGCATCGCCCACCCATCGCTTGCGCAAGAGCATTTGGCTGATGCGCGCATGGTATGTGTGGCACCCAAAGGTATGCTCAGCGCCAAGCTGGTTAAAAAGGGTTTGATCACTTTGGCTGATTTGGCGGATGTGCCAGTGATCAACCTGGATGTGCGTGACCCTGTAGGCATTAGCCTGTCCCATGCCTGCCGCGAGGCGGGCGTGGGCTTACAAGCGGTGGTGACGGTGCAAACTTACCACGCTGCGCTGGCGCTGGCACACCATGGCGTGGCGGTAACGTTGATCGACGCCTGCACCGCCATATCGGCTGACCGCAGCAAGGTGGATGTGTTGGCACTGGAGCCGCATATCGCTGTGCCCATCAAGTCGCTGCGCCCGGTTAACCGCCCCAGTTCGCTGTTGGCCAGCGCCATGACACGTTGCATGCAACAGGCGGTAGAACAGGCGCTGGTCAGCTAGGCTCATAGTGCCCGTGCACGTATCACGCTAGCGGTGGGTGAAGCTGCACGCACTGAGCTGTGAGGCACCAGTTGCGCCACTTGTTGTGCGGTGCCAAAAGCTAAGGTTAAGCCCAGTGCACCGTGCCCGGTGTTCATAATCAAGTTAACAGGGCCACGGTGCGAAACGCCGACTATGGGCAGACCTGTGGGCGTAGCAGGCCGCAGCCCAGCCCACGGCAATTGCACAGTACAACTTGCTAATTGTGGGAAGAGTGCGTGCGTGCTGCGTTCTAGGCTGGTGATGGCCTTGGGCTGTACGCTGCGGTCATTGCCTACCAATTGCGCCAACCCCGCTACACGTAGGCGCTGGCCGATGCGTGCATAAACCACCTTGCGGGCAATATCGGTCACGTTAATCATCGGTGCTGCATGGGCAGGTGCTTGGGCTACATCTAAGGTGATGCTGTAGCCTTTAATGGGGTAGATTGGCAAATACACGCCTACACTGCGCGCCAGCGTTACGCTGTCGTTGCCCAGCGCCATCACAAAATATTTGGCTTCAATCGCTCCCTGCACGGTGTGCACGGCTGTGATCAAACCGGCGCGTTGTTCTAGGCTTTTGATCTGCGCATTGAGCACAAACTGCACCCCACGTGTGCGCAACACCGCCTCTAGGCCTTGGCAGAGCAGCAAGCAATCAACAGCGCATTCAGACGGCGTGTGGATTGCGCCCGCAAATTGCGCAGCGTAGTCCACTAGGCTGGGTTCAACATGAACAGCCTCTTTGGCACTCAGAGCATATTGTTGACTACCTAGTGTGCTTTGCAGCGCCAATTGTTGTTGCGCAGCGGCAAATGACGCGGTGTCGGGGTAGAGCACCAGCTTGCCAGTGCTAGAGTAATCGCAATGGAGTTTTTCAGCGACCATCATCTGCTCAAAACTGCTGCGACTGATTGCCGCTAATGCCAGCAAACTGGCCGTGCTGCGCTTAGAAGTGTGGGCATTGCATGCACGTAAAAAGGCTAGGCCCCAGCGCCACTGCTGCAAGTCTAATTGCGGTTTAAAAGTCAGCGGCGAATCTTTGGACAGTAATAACTTGGGCAGCTGTGCCCAAATGGACGCATCCGCCAAGGGTTGCACATAGCTATAACT
>JANOSN010000239.1:0-3398 GCA_031415895.1 Polaromonas sp.
CAAGGCCAATCAACTGGCCGCAGCCAGCGTAGCGGCAGAAGAGGCGCTCACACCCGAGCAGTTGGCCATTGCAGACTTTGTCTACACCGGACGCATTGCATGCGAGAACGGCAACCAAGTTACCGTACAGATCGACCCCAAAATGCCGGGCCACTTTAACGTCAGTTCGGGCAAGCAGCGTTTTCGCATGGTGCCTGCAGTTACTACTACGGGCGCAGTGCGGCTGGAGGACAAAAAAACGGGCGGTGTCTGGCTGCAAATTTCCAACAAATCCATGCTGCTCAATGAGCGTGCGGGCCAGCGTATTGCTGACGAATGTGCGGGCACCGCACAACAAGCCTTTGCAGCGCAGATGAAGACCAACCCACCTGCCAGCGTGCTAGACGCGCCTACTAAATAACATTGGCAGTCTATCGAGATACTATTAATTTCATAGCTGCTCAAGCAGTATTTATTCGGGCTACAGCCTGTATTGTGTATTAAATTTTAGCTTAGAGAAGGAGTTACCATCATGCCATCCGCATTTATGCAAACCTACCAATCCCACGTCGCAGAGCGCGCCGCAATGGGCATTCCGCCGCTGCCTTTGTCGCCCAAGCAAACCGGCGAATTGATTGAACAGCTCAAAGCCCCCACTGCGGGCGAAGAAGCTGCCTTGGTAGAGCTGCTGTCCCACCGCGTACCTGCGGGCGTGGACAACGCAGCCAAGGTCAAGGCATCGTACCTTGCTGCCGTAGCGCATGGCACCGAAAAGTGCAGCTCCATCACCCCCGCCAAAGCCACACAGCTGCTGGGCACCATGCTGGGCGGCTACAACCTTACCCCGCTGATTGATTTGCTAGACAGCGCAGCCGTAGCCGCTGTAGCTGCAGAAGGCTTGAAGAAAACCTTGCTCATGTTTGACCAGTTCCATGACGTCAAAGCCAAGGCCGACAAAGGCAATGCACACGCTAAAGGCGTGCTGCAAAGCTGGGCTGATGCCGAGTGGTTTACCTCGCGCCCTGAAGTGCCCAAGTCGATCATGCTGACTGTTTTTAAAGTACCCGGCGAGACCAACACCGACGACTTGTCGCCCGCGCCTGATGCATGGAGTCGCCCAGACATTCCTTTGCACGCTTTGGCGATTCTGAAAAATAAGCGTGACGGCGCACCCTTCACCCCTGAAGAAGACGGCAAGCGCGGCCCGATTGCGCAAATCAACGCACTGCATGCTAAAGCCCAAGCCTCTGGCGCGGTGGTGGCCTATGTGGGCGATGTAGTGGGCACAGGCTCTAGCCGCAAGTCGGCTACCAACAGCGTGTTGTGGTTTACTGGCCAAGACATCCCGTTCATCCCCAACAAAAAATTTGGCGGCGTGTGCCTAGGTGCCAAAATCGCTCCGATTTTTTACAACACCATGGAAGACGCAGGCGCGTTGCCCATTGAGCTGGACGTAGGCCAAATGAACATGGGCGACGTGATTGAACTGCGCCCCTATGACGGCAAGGCTTTTAAAGACGGCAAAGAAATCGCGTCATTCCAACTTAAAAGTGATGTGTTGTTTGACGAAGTGCGCGCCGGTGGCCGCATCCCGCTAATCGTAGGCCGTGGCTTGACCACCAAGGCGCGCGAGGCGCTGGGCCTGCCAGTGTCTACCCTGTTCCGCCTGCCTACCGTGCCTACATCGTCCACCAAGGGCTTCACCTTGGCGCAAAAGATGGTGGGCCGCGCAGTGGGCCTGCCAGAAGGCCAGGGCGTGCGCCCTGTCACGTACTGCGAACCGAAAATGACCAGCGTGGGGTCGCAAGACACCACAGGCCCGATGACCCGTGACGAGCTGAAAGACTTGGCCTGCTTGGGCTTTAGCTCTGACTTGGTAATGCAGTCCTTTTGTCACACGGCCGCTTACCCCAAGCCTGTGGACGTGAAGATGCACCACGAGCTGCCAGATTTCATCAGCACACGCGGCGGCATTAGCCTGCGCCCTGGCGACGGCATTATTCATAGCTGGCTTAACCGCATGCTGCTGCCTGATACCGTGGGCACCGGTGGCGACAGCCACACACGCTTTCCGATTGGCATTAGCTTCCCGGCAGGCTCTGGCCTAGTGGCTTTTGCTGCTGCTACCGGTGTGATGCCGCTGGACATGCCTGAGAGCGTGCTAGTACGCTTTAAAGGCACCATGCAGCCAGGAGTGACTCTGCGCGATTTGGTGCACGCTATTCCGCTTTACGCCATTAAGGCAGGTCACCTCACCGTGGCTAAAACGGCTAAGAAAAATATTTTCTCAGGCCGCATTTTAGAGATCGAAGGCTTGCCCGATTTGAAGATTGAGCAAGCTTTCGAGCTGGCCGATGCATCTGCAGAACGCTCAGCCGCAGGCTGCACCGTAGCGCTGAACAACGCGCCAGTGATCGAGTATTTAAACAGCAACATTGCGCTGCTCAAAAGCATGATTGCCAATGGCTATTCTGATGCCCGCACCATCCAGCGCCGCATTGACGAAATGCAAAAGTGGTTAGCCAAACCTAACTTGCTCAAAGCCGACAAAGACGCTGAGTACACCGCTGTGATCGAGATTGACTTGGCCGAAATCACCGAGCCTATCGTGTGCTGCCCGAACGACCCTGATGATGCGAAAACACTCAGCGACGTAGCGGGTGCCAAAATTGACGAAGTGTTTATTGGCAGCTGCATGACCAACATCGGCCACTTCCGCGCAGCCAGCAAACTGCTAGAAGGCAAGCGCGACATCCCCGTCAAGCTGTGGATGGCCCCGCCCACCAAGATGGACGCTGACCAGCTAACCCGCGAAGGACACTACGGTGTCTTTGGCGCAGCAGGCGCGCGCATGGAAATGCCGGGCTGCAGCTTGTGCATGGGCAACCAAGCGCAAGTCAAAGAGGGCGCAACAGTCATGTCCACCAGCACCCGCAATTTTCCTAACCGCTTGGGCAAAAACACCTTCGTGTATTTGGGCAGCGCTGAGTTGAGCGCCATTTGCTCTAAGTTAGGCCGCATTCCTACTAAAGCCGAATACTTGGCTGATGTGGCTGGTCTAAACAAGGACAGCGCCAATGTTTATAAGTACATGAACTTTGACCAGATGGAAGACAGTGAGAAAGTAGCTGCTTAAAGCTAAATCATATTGAAGCTTTCCCAGTTCAATTGAAAAAGCCTCACAGCAAGAAATGCTGCGAGGCTTTTTTAACGGTTTCTATGCTCTTCAGTTACCAGGTTTTAGAGCGCTTAATGCTCTCCCACTGCGTACCACGCACTGTGTAAATGCTGACTACGCCTTCGCGCTGTTCACCAGTGTCTGTCCAGCGCATGGAGCCAGTAATGGGGGCATAACCATCCAGAGTGCGTAGCGTTTGGGTAATCTTGGCTGGCTCTACGCTGCCAGCCTTCTTAATAGC
>JANOSN010000240.1:0-2607 GCA_031415895.1 Polaromonas sp.
GCCTGACCAGCGATGTCGACGGCGACTGCCTGACCCTGTTCGTTAACAACCCCGGCAAAGGCACCCTCACCAAGAACGCCGACGGCACCTACACCTACAGGCCAAGACCAGGCTACAGCGGTGCAGACAGCTTTAGCTACACGGTGAGCGATGGCAAGCTCACAAGTACAGGCAGCATCAGCCTGAACGTGCGGGCCAGCCAGCGGGACGATGATGATGATGACCACTGCCATGGCCGTAGCGGCAGCGGTAACGGCAACCGCAACAGCAATACCGGTAACCGCAGCGCCAGCGTGACGGTGACCTCTAGCGCGAGTGGCAATGGCAATCGCAGCAACTATGATGATCGCGACATCCACTATGTGGTCATCAACTCAGCCAGCAGCCAGTCTGCAAGCCAGTCCACCAGCCAAGGCACGGCAGCTGCCAGCGCTTCCACAAACGCTAACAGTACCAGCACCAACGGCTTAGCCGTCAACTGGCAAGCAGGCGGCACCAGCCAAACTATTGCCGCCAGCCCCCCAAACCAAGGCCAGAGCTGGCTGAACCAACTGCTGTCAACGGACAACAAAGACAAAGACGGTCAAAACGATTTAAGCCAAAAAACCGGCCTAAAGGTTAAGCTTTAAGCCTGCACAAAAGACCATTGGCCAGAAAGACACCATGATTAAAACACCCAACTACCCTGCGACCCAAGCTAAGCGTGCAGCCGCTGTGGCTGCCACTGCTGTAGCCTTCGGCCTGAGCCTAGTCAGCTTCGCTCAAGCCCAGACGATTGAAGACCACAGCCTGCCCAAGTCCGCGATAAAAACCTTTCACGTCAAATGCAGCAGCGGACGGTTGGGCATGGTGCGCTACGACACGCGGCCAGAGCCGACCAAGATGTGCGTGAGCGTACAGGACGGGAGCAGGGCGCAGAGCTGTGTGAATGTGACGCAGGAGCAAGCGCCGGGGCATGTGAAGGTGCTGGGGGCTTGGGTGTGTCAGTGATGTGGCATTGGTTCAACTTAGGCTTAGTGATTACCAGCGATAGCATCAATCTCTTTAACTGTTTGAGCTTCCAGAGGAGTTAATTATGATGAAAAGTAATCTGCTGAATATTTGCTTTGTACGGGCTGTAGCGTTGGCTTTGATTGTCAGTCTGCATCTCACAGCGATCGCACAAGCATCTAATAACCAGCCTGGATCGCAAGCTCCCCAAATATCGTCTGCAAACCGTGTAGCCACTCCGATTAAGACTTGGCCGGTGCCAGGCTCACCAATGGAGTTACTGCCAAAGATTGAGTTTCAGCCGCTGACTGATGAAGATATGCGAGACGCGCATGCATACAGAAACGCTAATGAAACGCCAAAATTTGAATGGAATGAGATTAAGCAAAAAACTTGCCTCACGCAGTTTTGGAGTGCAAAGCCTGTTGCTAACGAACGTCCCTTCATGATTACAACCCATGCCGGTCTCGACGGCTTCATAAAATTTAATAACTTTGTTGCACAGGTGAATTCGTCGGGGGGGAATAAGTTTGGTTATTATGATGAATATGGTAAAGGTGAATTAGACAGTTTTTATGTCTTACCCAAAGCGAGAGCTGGTCAGTCAAATCCAGCGTTTGTGGATAGTGCTAGATACCTGACAATTGAACTACGCAAGACGACGCAAAAGAGTTGCTCATTCCTGGATTCACATTGCAAGATATATTCGGCAGAGGCATATGTTTACTGGACAAGCCACAATCTAACTGCTAAGTGGCCTGAGGGGCCAAGAGAAGAGTTGCGCAATGTCTATATAGAAGACCGCTGCGTTAACAATGTTTATAAAACACAGCTATTCGACCATCGAGGGACACCTAGTTTGTTAGGCCGTATCTTGGGGCTATTTTTTTCTAAATCATAGAATATTTTGAGATCTATTTTTATGTCGCTAACTAAATCAATAACTCGCTTGATGTTCGGTATCGCTTTGTGCTTAGTGGCATTGCACAGTGCATCGTTTAAACCTGCGGAGCCCACTTTCGGTCACACATTCATAACACGTTCCGCTTCAACTGATACTTTTACTATCAGTATTGATGGCGTGGCTCAGTCTTTTACCGATGAGGCAGTAGCCCACTTGGTGGAGGGTGTTCAAGCGCCAGATCGTAATCCATTGACTAATTACGATACTTTTTTTGAAGCAAGTTTTTTTGATGAAACGGGTGTTCGTAATTTAATTAATGCTCCGTCTGAAAATTCTTCCTTAGCCGCTCACTGCGATGATGAAAAAGTGCTTGATTGCGCTATAAGAATTAGCAATTTAATGCGCGGACGCAGCGAAGTTGAAAACCAGAAAGGTGCTGTGCAGCTTTTATTGGAGGCTTCACGCACTCTTATAAAAACGAATCCACTACCAACGGATGCTGAGAGGGTGCAAGCCAACGCCAAGGCCATACGTGCCCGTATTACGATTGGCAGAGCTCTACACACACTGCAGGATTTTTATGCGCACAGCAATTGGTCTGATCGTGTGAAGACTGATTCAGCAAATATTTTCTTAGATCTAACCAAAGATATGCGAGAGTCTGCCAACCAAAGCGTAGTAATAGCCCGCACCACCGGAGCCTGTGCGGCCGC
>JANOSN010000241.1:0-1959 GCA_031415895.1 Polaromonas sp.
CACTTTTTGCCCAGCCACTGCCACGGTGCCCATGACTGCAGGTTTTGCCAACTTAAAGCCACGCGTTCTAACTGCGTCACCGCCTTCATCTTCGTCGTCCTCTGCGTCCAGCTCTACAGAACGGCCGCGCACTTTAACAGCAGGCTTGCCGCTTTTGGCCGCGACCAGATTGGGGCGAAACGGGTGTCCGTTTTGCTCTGCATAGGTCACTCGCATTACCTCGTTGTTCTCGCGCAGGCGAATGCGGCCAGAGCCTTGAACTTGCATTTCATACAACGCATTGGCGTTGTCGACGAAGGCCAGCACTTTAGCGTTGGGGGCGCCTAGCGTTTCAATCTCTTCGCGGGTGTAGTACGGCACCAGCTGTTTACCGTTAGCACGCAAGCGTACTTTTTTGTCTAAGGTGTCTAGCACCAACGACGACATATCCACGGCAAACAAACCTGCACCGCCAATGTCTTTGGTGTTGATCGAGTTTTGCAAGCTGACATTGCGCCCATCTAGGCGCGCGGCAAATGTGCCCGTGCGCTGGGAGGCAGCTAGTTTGCGTGCATCCAAGAAAAGCATGTCATCAGGCTGCGCATACACAGGGTAAATAAACGGTGCGCCGTAGCGACGGCTGCCATTGATTTCGGGCTCAAAATACCCAGTGACTACGCCATCAACCTTGCGATCGTCGTCTTGAATTTGGTACACCGCAAATTCACGTTCGTAGAATCCACGCACTGCCGCCAAGCTGGTGGCATCTACCGCCCGCGAGCGATTGCAAACATCAACCCATGGTGCGCCTCGTTTAGACAGCACTTTGCAGCTTTCTAAAAACGCAGGCCAGCTTTCTACAAAATTATCGTTACTCCAGCCGGGTACTTTGTCAAAGCCAATCACAGAATAACTGGCGCCCTGTGTAGCGAAATTTGTGGATACGCCAGCCGTGCTGCCACCCACTTCGGGTTGGGCCGCACTAGGCGTATTGGTTGGGCTCACCGGGCTTACTGGTGCCTCACCAGGTATTTCGATAGTTTTTTGATTAACCGTGCAACCAGCTAAAACACCTAAAAGTGAGATGGTTAAGGCTAAACGACTTAAATGTAAGGTATGCATAAGCTACTCCTGGGGAGACAAGCACACACAAAAGTGGTGCGCATACCCACTAGACGATTACTTTTCAGTAATTTTGAAACTATTCGCGCCGTAGAGGTCTTTACATGGCGCGGCACCCTCGCATATGGGCACGCCTGCCAGCAAGGGCTGCCCAGCTGGGCGCCCTACTTCTAACGCGGCCAGGATTTTTGTGGAAAATTGCCCAAAAACGCCGTCATATTGAATACCCGTGGCTTTTAAGTCGCGCTCACGCTCACTGACTACCACCACAAACTCGTCTGTACCCGCTGGCCCCCCCGCTTCCATGCTCCATGAAGGGCGCGGTAAAGACAGCGTGGCACCAGCCTCTATCTTGTTGCGCTTGTCCAGTGCATTAGGAAACAGTAGGTACATCTCGCTGCTGGATGACAGGTAGTAGACATACACAAACCCAGCCTTGCTGCTTTGCACCTGAAATTCCAGCCGGTCTTTGCCTATTTGCACCTCAGCCTTCAAAGGCTTAGCACCCACCACATAGTCAGCATTGGCACTAGACACAACGTCTTTTAATGATCTACTTGGATCAAACACTTGCGGCGGCTGCGCAGCGCTAACACCAGGCAAAGCAGCAGTAGGCGTATTGGCAACAGCTTGAGTTGCATCAGCGTCTTTGCCAGCTAGGACTGCTGCGGCCGGAGTTGAGTTTTGAGACCACCAAAGTCCCACAGCAACAAGCAGCACCAGCGGTATCGCTATGGCCGCCCATTTTGTATAGTTTTTTGATGTTTGCTTGTCTGCGCTGTTGGTACCACTGGCTTTACTTGCGTTGCTGGGATTGGCCACTTTATGGCTTAGCGAGCCGTGCGATGATGGCTTGGC
>JANOSN010000242.1:0-1206 GCA_031415895.1 Polaromonas sp.
TAATAGCTACCCTATTTTTAAGAGTGACAGTCACTGGCTTGACAAAGCAAAAAATCGTGGCTGAAAATGCTTTATAAGAACAAAATTCTAGTTCTATAGTATTTTTTGGCCTAAAATGTTCTTATAAGGACGAAAAATGCAGCTCAATCAAGACAATTTAACAGATCTGGCTATGCAGCTGTCTGCGCGGCGCAAAAGCCAAGGTCTTACGCGGTCTCAACTTGCAGGGGTTTGTGGCGTGAGCGAGTCGTTTATTCGTGATGCAGAAAGTATGCCCGGTCGTTGCTCGCTGGCCAAGCTGATGGTGCTTGGCCAAGGACTGCAATTGAATTTTACGGTCAGTGGATGGGCTGTTGAGGCTAGCCCCAGCAATAGCAACGCAAGCAGCGGGGGCCAGGCGTGATAAGGCTTCGTGTGTGGGCAAACGCCAGGCCCATGGGCTGGTTTGGGCATGCGGGTGGGGAGTATTTTTTTGAATACGACAGCCAGTGGCTAGCCCAGCCAGGCGGCTATGCACTGGCACCGCAATTTCCTTTGGCTGCACAAAAATACACCGGCACGCTGACCAAAAGCTTTTTTGAAAACCTGTTGCCCGAAGGCCAAGCAATGGACGACGTGATTAACGCGCTGGCTTTGCGCGATCCATCGACGTTTGAGTTGTTAGGGCAGCTGGGCAAAGATTTACCAGGTGTGCTGGCATTGCTGGCCCCAGATGCCCCCCGCGCAGCCGAGCAACAATACCGCCCGCTGCCAAACCAGGTGCTCAGTCAGCGCCTGCGTGATTTGCAGCCTTTGCTGGTGTCCAACAACCAAGCCACTATGTCACTGGCGGGTGCGCAAGAGAAAATGGGCGTGCGCTTTGATACGCGCACCCAACAATTGTCTGAAAGCTTAGGCAACTCGCCAACCACGCACATTCTCAAACCTGACACACGCCAAACGCGCTACCAGCCAAGTGCCATCAATGAATACGCCTGCATGTTGCTGGCCAAAGCGCTCAAGTTGCCAGTGCCCAACGTATGGTTGCTGCGTGTGCCAGAAACGGTGTATTTGACTGAGCGCTATGACCGCGTTGATGTGGCAGGCAACATTGTGAGCTTGCACCAGTTTGACGGCTGCCAGTTACTGGGGCACGGTTCGGGCTGGAAATACGAACGCCAAGGCGGCTTGGTGAGCTTGCCAAAATTAGTTGCCGCCCTACGCAAG
>JANOSN010000243.1:0-3435 GCA_031415895.1 Polaromonas sp.
GGTGCAAGGTCTTCCTGAATTGGGATCTGACCCCATTTCCCCGTCTCCCATTTTTCCTCTTTGATATACCGAGCAGCTTTGACGTACCAAGCGGTCACAAAATCTAAAACCCCTGCACCTTCAACGCCTTGCATCACCACAGCCATATCTGCTTTTTGCGCAGCGCTTTGGTAGCTGTAACCTACAAACGGCGGATTGCCCAACACGTAGCTGCACCGCGCACTGGGCAACACATCCTGCCAATCAATCTGCAGCGCGTTGCCGTGCTTGATGTGCGGAGTGCTTTTTAGCGGCAGGCGGTCAAAGTATTTGCCAAACTCGTCGCTCAGTGCGCGGTTCATTTGGTGGTCGGTGAGCCACATGGCTACTTGGGCAATTTGCGCGGGGAATTCTTCTATTTCTATGCCGTAAAACTGGTCTACATCTACGGTGGTGAACTGGTGCACATCTAGCATTTGCTGGCCGTCGCCGTAGCTGGTGCGCAGTATTTCTACCTCTAGCTTGCGCAGCTCGCGGTAGGTGATGACCAAGAAGTTGCCGCAGCCGCAGGCGGGGTCAAAAAAGGTCAGCAGGCGCAGGCGTTTGTGAAATTCAAACAATCGGTTGCGGTTGTTTTTAACCCGCGCAAACTCTGCCCACAGTTCGTCTAAAAACAGCGGCTTGATGAGCTTAAGGATGTTTTCCTCAGATGTGTAGTGCGCGCCCAGGTTGCGGCGGGCTGTGGTGTCCATGATGGACTGAAACAGCGCACCAAATATAGCGGGGCTGATGCTGCTCCAGTCTAGCGCGGCGGCGTCTAGCAGGGCCTCGCGCATGGGGCCGTCAAAGGCTGCGGTGCTGATGCGCTCTTCAAACAGTTTGCCGTTGATGTAGCGAAAGGCGGCGTAGTTGTCTTGGTGGGCTTTTTGACGTTTGTCTTCGGGTGTGTTGAGTATTTCAAACAGCTCGTTGATATTGCGGCCTACGGTGGCGGGGTCTTTTAAATCGTCGAGCAAATCTTTAAAACTGCCTGCAGGCTGAAAGATGCCAGTGTCGTCGGCAAACAGGCAAAACAGCAGGCGCACCAGCAGCACTTCTAGGTCGTGCCCCGTGTAGCCGGATGCTTTGAGGCCGTCATGCAAGCGGCCCATGCGCTCGGCGGCTTTGATGTTGACGGGGTCTTGCGGCGTGATGGCCTGTACTTCGTAGCCGGGGATAAAGCCAAAGGCTTTGATGTTTTTAGACAAGTCGGCTAATTTAAAACGCTTGTCTTCGTTGGTTTGCAGGTCGAATAGCCGGAAGTTTTGAAAGTCGCACACCAAGATGTAGCGCGGCAGGTCGCGGTCTTTCAGGCCGCCGCTGGGCAAGTTGTCAAAGTATTGCAGAGCTTGGGCAAAGGCGCGGTCTAAGTTTTGGCCTGCGCTTTTCATCTCGATCAGCAGCTTGCCGCGCCAAAAAACGTCGATCCAGCCGTTACTGATGATGTTGGCATCGCCTGCCTGCAGGCCCGCGCGCGTTAGCTTAACCTGCTGCTCGTACGCGGCCACCTTTTTACTGTCTACCCCAAACACATGAAAAAAGTCGCGCCAAAACTGCTGGCTTTTACTTTTCTCGCTAGCGGCATCGCGGTATTCACGGCTAAAGGCAACACTGCGGTCGCGTATCTCGCTCCAACTCAGGGGCATGGTGGGCTTTCGGGTTTGTTATTGTGTGGCGCGTAGCGATTGGCGGTTGGCTTTAGCTTAGGCGGCTAGCGTCAGTGTGTTGGCTTCTAGCTGCATGTCGATGTGGATACGTTTAAAGGGGCACACCAAGCTGCCAGATTCGTCTTTTTCTAGCAGCCCTAGGACACTAAGAATGTGCACGTCTTCATGCACGCGGCGCACGTCGCGGCCAACGCGGCGCGCGGCTTCACGCAGGCTGATGGTGCCTGCGCTTTGCAGCGCGTGCACCAGCGCCCAGCGGCGCTCGGTAAGTTGGCCAAAAAACGCACCCGGTGTTTCAAAGTTAAGCACCTCACCTTGGTAGCGCTTAGTTTTAAGCCCATGGGCTGCACGCTGCCCTGCGCTGCGCAAGGCGGTGCGCCAGTCGCTCTGCAGGGCGATGGTAAGTTGGCGTTGGTTCATAGCTTTCTCCTTGTGGCTATCTCGGTGCCGAAATCTTCAAACAATTGCTCTAGCGTACTAAATTTGTAGGGCACTTCTAGTCCATCCAAATGGCAGTGGTCTCCTTTGCCGCGCTCGTTGTCAAAGCCCACTACGCGCTGCCCACCTACTATCCACACAAGTCGGTACTTAAAAGCGTGTTCCGATGGCGGTACAGGCTCGGGCACACGCCACACCACCGCTTCAATCATGTCGCCGTCCGGGCTAATGTTTTTAAACTGGCTAATAAGCTGGGCTGGCATGTTGTCTATTTTGACAACATTAGGCAGTGTTGTCAAATATGCCAATGCTTCATCATGAAGCAATTGCTTTGCTGCACCAATTGGATGCTTTGCAGATTGCTCCGTATTTATATAGGCAGGGCGCTAGCCACTACTTGCGCACGAAACTTAGCTGGCAAGTTTGCTGGCGTGAGTAGGTCTACATGCACGCACAAAATACGTTTTAGCTCAATCTGCAGGCCGCCCAAGTCAAACAAAGTAGTGCCGGCAAAGGGTCTACCAAAATATCTAGATCGCTTTGCTCGGTGTCTAGGCCGTTTAGCGCAGAGTCTAATACCCTAGGGTTGACTGTGTGAAATCGCAGCGCCGCGTTACGCACGTCGGTGCGGTGTGAGCCAAGAGCGAGGGAGGGGCGCATAGTGCACTAACTTTTAACTATTTTTATGCCTGTTGCGCAAAAATACAGCATATTCGAGTTGCTATAAACAAAAGCCACCCGAAGGTAGCTTTTGTTTACGTGCTGTGTGGGTTTAAACCAAATTCAGCGTCACATCAATATTCCCGCGCGTGGCGTTAGAGTAGGGGCACACGACGTGGGCTTTGTTGATCAGGTCTTGGGCTGCAGCGCGGTCCATGCCTGGGATGCTGATGTCGAGTGTGACTTCAATGCCAAAGCCGTTAGGGATTTGGCCAATACCTACTGCGCCAGACACTTTGGTGTCTGCTGGCACGGTAATCTTGGCTTGGCCTGCAACAAACTTCATTGCGCCTAAAAAGCAGGCGCTGTAGCCAGCGGCAAACAGCTGCTCAGGGTTCACAGCGCCGCCTGCGCCGCCCATTTCTTTGGGCACGCCCAGTTTGACGTCCAGCAAGCCGTCGCTGCTGGCGGCGTGGCCGTCGCGGCCACCGGTGGCGGATGCGTGGGCGGTGTAGATAACTTTTTCAAGTGACATGGTGAATTCCTATCGAGGTTAAAAAATTGTGCATTAAGGTTCAATGATTTTAAACTTGTAGCGAAATTTGAGTTGCAGCAAGATTGATTGCTTTTGTAACCACGTAAAAAAGCCACC
>JANOSN010000244.1:0-1676 GCA_031415895.1 Polaromonas sp.
GCGCTTAAAGCGCGCACCGTATTAATTTTGATAACAACTTAAAGGGATTCAAACAATGAGCGCTATCGTCGATATCGTAGGTCGTGAAATTTTAGACAGCCGTGGCAACCCTACGGTGGAATGTGATGTGTTGCTAGAGTCTGGCGTGATGGGCCGCGCTGCTGTGCCCTCAGGCGCGTCCACCGGTTCGCGCGAGGCTATTGAGCTGCGCGATGGCGACAAAAGCCGCTACTTAGGCAAAGGCGTGCTCAAAGCGGTGGGGCATATCAACACTGAAATTGCCGAAGCCGTGCTGGGCCTGGACGCATCAGAACAAGCCTTTTTAGATAAAACACTGATCGACCTAGACGGCACTGAAAACAAAAGTCGCTTGGGTGCAAACGCGATGCTGGCCGTGTCCATGGCTGTGGCCAAAGCTGCTGCTGAAGAAGCTGGCCTGCCGCTGTACCGCTATTTTGGTGGCATGGGCGGCATGCAAATGCCTGTGCCCATGATGAACGTCATCAACGGTGGCGCGCATGCTAACAACAACCTGGACTTGCAAGAGCTGATGATCATCCCCGTGGGTGCGCCCAGCTTTCGTGAAGCCGTCCGCTGGGGCGCTGAAGTGTTCCATGCGCTCAAGAAAATCATCCACGACAAAGGCATGAGCATTGCAGTAGGTGACGAAGGCGGTTTTGCCCCTACGGTACAAAACCATGAAGCCGCTATTCAGATGATCTTAGAGGCTATTTCCGCCGCTGGCTACACCGCTGGCACGCAGATCGCTTTGGGCCTGGACTGCGCGGCGTCTGAGTTTTACAAAGACGGCAAATACCACTTGGAAGCCGAAGACATGCAGCTGACCAGCCAAGAGTGGACCGACATGCTGGCGGCCTGGGTAGACAAGTACCCCATCATCAGCATTGAAGACGGCATGCATGAAGGCGACTGGGACGGCTGGAAGGTTTTGACCGATCGTTTGGGCAGCAAAGTACAGTTGGTCGGCGATGATTTATTTGTCACCAACACCAAAATTTTGAAAGAAGGCATTGACAAGAAAATTGCCAATTCGATTTTGATCAAAATCAACCAGATCGGCACCCTGACCGAGACCTTTGCCGCCATTGAGATGGCCAAGCGCGCAGGCTACACCGCCGTCATCAGCCACCGCAGCGGCGAGACCGAAGACAGCACCATTGCCGACATCGCCGTGGGCACCAACGCAGGCCAGATCAAAACCGGATCGATGAGCCGCTCTGACCGCATGGCCAAATACAACCAGCTCTTGCGTATTGAAGAAGACCTGGGCGAAGTGGCCAGCTACCCAGGGCGTGCAGCGTTTTACAACCTGCGCTGATGCTGATATTGGTTACAATGCTGCAAAATTAGTAGCATTCAACCTTTTACCCACCTAATGCCGTGTCGTCACGTTTTGTCCCTGCTATCTTGATCAGCCTGCTGGTCATCGTCCACGCCCAACTGTGGTTTGGCCGTGGCAGCTTAAGCCATGTGGGCACGATGCAAGCGCAGTTGAACGCGCTAAAAACCAAAAACGCCCAGGCTCAAGTGAGAAACGACCAACTGGCCGCCGAGGTGCGCGACCTCAAAGAGGGCCTGGAGATGGTGGAAGAAAAAGCCCGGTTCGAGCTGGGCATGGTCAAGCCCAACGAGATTTTTGTGCAGTTTACCAAGTA
>JANOSN010000245.1:0-1887 GCA_031415895.1 Polaromonas sp.
GCCGATGTGAAAATCTTGGCCAAAATGAATGGCGCGGTAGGCAACTACAACGCGCACCTGTCGGCCTGGCCTGAGCACGACTGGGAGGCTTTTTCGCGTAATGTGGTTGAAAAATCGCTGGGCCTGACATTTCAGCCCTACAGCATCCAGATCGAGCAGCATGACTATATGGCCGAGCTGTACGACGCTGTTGCAAGAACTAACACCATCTTGATCGACTGGGCGCGCGATGTGTGGGGCTATGTGAGCTTGGGTTACTTTAAGCAGCGCTTAAAGGCGGGCGAGATCGGCTCGTCCACCATGCCGCACAAGGTGAACCCGATTGATTTTGAAAACGCCGAGGGCAACCTGGGCCTTGCCAATGCCCTGCTTAAACACCTGTCTGAGAAGCTGCCCATTAGCCGCTGGCAGCGCGACCTGACCGACAGCACCGTGCTGCGCAATATGGGCGTGGCGCTGGGCTATGCGGTGCTGGCCTACCAGTCGCTGAACGTAGGCTTGAACAAGCTGGAGCTGAATGAAGAAGCCCTGGCCGACGATTTGAACAACGCTTGGGAAGTATTGGCCGAGCCGATTCAAACCGTCATGCGCCGCTATGGCGTGCAAGGCGCGTATGAGAAGCTCAAAGAAGTTACGCGCGGCAAATCCATTCGGCCAGAAGACTTGCATGCACTGATCCGCTCGCTAGACATTCCGCAAGCCGACAAGGACCGTTTATTGGCCATGACACCCGCCAGCTACGTAGGCGCAGCCGTGCAGCTGGCGCAGCGCGTATAGAACACGTCAAAGCGTCTTTTGGCCTTTTACCCATCAAATCGCCTGATTAGCCAGATGCCTCAGATGCTGAAAAATAACCGTTCGGGCTGAGCTTGTCGAAGCCCTCATAAACCCTTCGACAAGCTCAGGGTGAACGGGCTGGTTATCTGAGGCATCTGGCAAATCAGGTCAAATCGGCCTATAGTCCAAGTATTCATTACTTATATAGCTATAATATTAATAGCAATTACTCTTTTTTAACTCTCAGGCCATGGCACTCAAATCTACCATCTACAAAGCCAATTTGGCCATCGCCGACATTGACAACAGCTACTACGCTGACCACCAGTTCACCCTGGCGCGCCACCCCAGCGAGACCGATGAACGCATGATGGTGCGCTTGGTGGCGCTGGCTTTGAACGCCTACAAACTGCAGTCGGTGTGCAACGGCGACGCGACGCTGGCCTTTGGCGCAGGCCTGTCTGACCCCGACGAGCCAGACGTGTATTTGCGCGACTACACGCTGGCCTACAAGCTGTGGATTGAGGTGGGCCAGCCAGAGGACAAACCCATCATCAAAGCCTGCGGCCGGTCTGACGAGGTGATGGTCTACACCTTTAACCACGCCGCACCGATTTGGTGGAAAGGCATAGAAACCAAGCTCACCCGCCCACGCAACCTGTCCGTGTGGCTGCTAGAGCACACCGCCACCCAAGCCATGGCCGCCATGGCCCAGCGCAGCATGCAGCTGCAAGCCACCATTCAAGAAGGCAGTTTGATGCTGAGCGATGGGGCCAATACGGTGAATGTGGAGCCGCAGAAGCTGCGTTAACCAATTTGATCTTCTTTAACTTCCCCTTGGCAATGCATTTCTTCGTTGATTAGCCGTGGCGGGCGGCGGGACATATCGCTGCAAATACTGTTCGCATAAACCCATCCCGTGCTCTCTGAGCTTGTCGAAGCCTTAGCGAACCCTTCGACAAGCTCAGGGCGAACGGAGTAAAGCGAACAGTATTGGATACGCTCCCACCGCTGCACCCTGGTCGATGCTGTGAAGGCACGTGGTGGTGAGTTTGTGGTGACCGCAATCAGCGCTGCAATCAATGCGTTTGACCCCCAGCCGATTACAAG
>JANOSN010000246.1:0-1572 GCA_031415895.1 Polaromonas sp.
CTTACGGGCCGCTACCGCAACGACCGTGCAGCCTTGGGCGCAGCCGCTATCAGCGATGCCAGCCACATGAGCTGCGTGGGTAATGACTATGGCTACGAACATGTTTTTTCGCGCTATATCGAGGCGCATGGCCGCGCGGGCAGCTGCCTGCTGGCGCTCACCACCAGTGGCACCAGTAAAAACGTGATTCGCGCAGCACGCACGGCCAAAGATTTGGGCATGAAAGTCATCATCTTGTCAGGCCGCCGCAACCCTGAGCTTGAAGCTCTGAGCACCGTGTATGTGTGCACACCTGCCGGTCAATATGCAGACCGTGTGCAGGAGCTGCACATCAAGGTGCTGCATATTTTGATTGAACTGGTAGAGCGGCACTTTTTCCCGGCCAACTACGCTGGGTAGCCTCAAATATTGCGTTTTACCTGCCAAATCGGCCTTTAGTCCAAGTATTTATTACTTATGTAGCTACTATATTAATAGCAAATAATTTTTAACTAAACCAATGCGCCCATAGCCTGCGCCATGTCTGCCTGCAAATCGCGCACATCTTCCAGGCCAATGTTAAACCGCACCAAGGTACCGCGATACGGCCAGTGGGCTACGGTGGCGTCGCGCATAGAGGGTATGTCGTAGGGCACCACCAGGCTTAAATGGCCACCCCATGAATAGCCCAGCTTAAACAGCTTAAGTGCATCACAAAACGCATCTACCTGCGCACTGGTGTAGCGGTCTTTGAACACGATGCTGAATAATCCTGCCGCTTGGCCAGTGTGCGATGCACTGCTGTCGTCACCACTGCAAAGTGTCTTCCAGTGCGCATGGCCAGGTGCGCCGGGCAGCGCAGGGTGCAGCACAGTTTCTACCTCTGGGCGGGTTTGCAGCCACGCGGCCAGCTGGCGTGCGGCTATGTCGTGCGCGCGGTAGCGCAGCGTGATGCTGGGAATGTTGCGCAGCACCAGCTCGGCATCGTTGGCCGACACGCCTACACCCGTGCGCATGTGGGTGAGCTTAATTTTTAAGGCCAGCGCTTCGTCGCGCGTTACTACGCTGCCCATCAGCACATCACCGCCGCCGCTGGGGTATTTGGTCAGCGCTTGAATGCTGATGTCCACACCTAAGCCGTTGCCGTCTAAGTTAAACGCGTTAAACGCCAGCCCCGCACCCCAAGTGTTGTCAATCGCGCACAGCACGCCGCGCTCTTTACACACCTTGACCAAGGCGATCAAATCTGGAAACTCCATGGTTACCGAACCCGGTGCTTCCAGCCACACCAGCTTGGTTTTATGGTTGATTTTGGCGGCCAGGTCTGCCGCGTCTAGGCTGTCGTAATAGCGGTGGGTAATGCCAAACTGCGCCAGCTCACCCGCGGCCAGCACTTTGCCAGGGCCATAGGCGTTGTCGGGTATCAGCATGTCGTCGCCCGTGGCCAGCAGCGCAAAGTCTACGTTGGCAATGGCGGCCAAGCCGCTGGGCACCAACACGCAGTACAAGCCGCCCTCTAGCGTGGCAATGCGCTCTTCTAAGATAAATGTAGTGGGCGTGCCGTGCAGGCCGTAGGTATATCCCGACTTATCC
>JANOSN010000247.1:0-1989 GCA_031415895.1 Polaromonas sp.
CGCGCCTTTCAATAACGACACTGTTTATGCAAGAGCACGCGCATGCCGTTTCGTCAACGATTGCACAGTCTGGAATAACAGAATCACAACCATTAGTAATTCCTCTTACAACAGCGGAGAATTACGGCTCAATGCCCCGAGGATAGATGGTACGGGCTATATCGAGGTCGAAGTCACGTTCGATTCACGCCAGCGCAACAGCAACTTCCTAGTTTTCAACGTGGATTTCAGCCTCTACAAATAACGATTTGCTCGCCGGCTGCGCCAAGACTCGGTAAATGCTAGCGGTATTCGTTGGACAAGATATCCAAGCGCGTGCCTTCAGACTGCGCCCACACCGTTA
This sequence comes from Polaromonas sp., assembly GCA_031415895.1. Lineage (GTDB taxonomy): Bacteria > Pseudomonadota > Gammaproteobacteria > Burkholderiales > Burkholderiaceae_C > JAAFIP01. Next base: position 344 of record JANOSN010000247.1, read on the forward strand.
ATGTATTGCCGCTCGCGTCCATTGCGACCTAAGGATCAACAGCACGGCTACTTGGACTACAAGCTTATTAAAAAAAACATGGTGTGGGACTGCTCAATGAAGGTGAACCGTGCGACATGGGACAATTTGAAAATTGTTTGTTTCTAACGCCGTTTTACAAGCTCAGGTGGTCAGGCCCAAAGCTGTGCGGCAGCAGTTGCGCCAGTGTAAGCTCCAGCAACACGCCTTGCGGGTTGGCTATCAACACAGGCACCTCGGGCGCAGCAAACTCGCGCAGTTTTTGGCGGCAGCCGCCACACGGTGTCACGGGGCTGTCAGACACACCCACCACCAGCACGGCCACGGCTTTGCGGCTACCGGCCATCACCATGGCGCTGAGCGCGCCTGCCTCGGCGCACACGCCTTGCGGGTAGGCAGCGTTTTCTACGTTGCAGCCCGCGTGAATGCGGCCATGCTCATCTAGCACCGCCGCGCCCACTAAGAATTTAGAGTAGGGCGCATAGGCGTTATCGCGCGCGGCGCAGGCGGCGGCTAACATGGCGGTTTGGGTGTCTTGGGGTAATAGCATGGTGTGTACTCCTGCGAGATAGCAGTTGATAAATTATGACCCACTTGTGTAGCATTGAGCGTCAGTAGGTGATACTAGCGCGCCTTGATCAGCACCACTTGGCTAAAGCGGTACGCCTAGCGCGACTTAATATACGGCGAGCCCAGCGCGCGCGGTGCTACGGCCTTGCCAATAAAACCAGCCAGCAAAACCACGGTCAGCAAATAAGGTAGTGCTTGAATCAACTGCACCGGCACTTCGCCCACACCGGGCAGCACCACACCTTGCAGGCGAATGGCCGCTGCGTCTAAAAAGCCAAACAGCAAACACGCCCACAGCGCGCCCACAGGGTGCCATTTGCCAAATATCATGGCGGCCAGCGCCATAAAGCCGCGCCCCGCTGTCATGTGCGGCGCAAAGGCGGCGTTTTGTGCCAGCACCAGATAGCAACCTGCCAAGCCGCACAGCATGCCATTGCCCATCAACGCCAAATAGCGTGTGCCTGCTACCGACACACCCGCTGCGTCCACCATGGCTGGGTTCTCGCCCACCGCGCGCAGGCGCAGCCCAAAGCGGGTGCGAAACAGCAGCCACCACACTACAAAAACCAAAGCCAGCGCCACATACACCAGCACGTTTTGCCCTAGCAGCGGAATGTTAAACAGCTCTTTCATGCGCACAGCGTCGGGCACCAGCGGCGTTTGGCCGCCTTGCTGAAACCACGCTATGCCCAGCACCACCGTCAGGCCTGCCGCAATGATGTTGATAGCCAAACCGGTAATGACTTGGTTGCCTTGGTAAGTCACACAAGCAAAGCCGTGCAGTGCCGACAGCGCGCAGGCCACGGCAATAGCTGCCAACATAGCCAGCGGCCACGAGCCACTCACCACGCCCACGGCAGCGGCTGCAAACGCAGCAAACAGCATCTTGCCCTCCAGGCCAATGTCAATCACGCCTGCACGCTCAGACAGCACCCCTGCCAATGCGCAAAAAATCAGCGGTGTGGCCAGGCGCAGGCTAGAGGCCAGCAGGTCGACGGTAAAAAGCAAGGTATCCATCGCTTTACGCAGCCTCCTTTTTAGCCAGTGCAAAATACACC
>JANOSN010000248.1:0-2741 GCA_031415895.1 Polaromonas sp.
CAGTACGCTCGATTTGGCTCTAGACCATTTGATCACGCACGCGCCAGCAGCCAAAACAACCCCCAGCACGTTGCCAATCTCCATCGCACTGCCCGCAGCAGGTGCGCCGTTTGGCACACTGCAGGTCAATAAAGACACTTGCACTTTGTGCCTTAGCTGCGTCAGCGCATGTCCTGCCAGCGCACTGCAAGACAATGCCGAACGCCCACAGCTGCGCATCATCGAAAAGAATTGTGTGCAATGTGGCTTGTGTGTAAAAACCTGCCCTGAAAACGCCATCACCCTAGAGCCGCGCCTGCTGCTGACCACCGCGCGGCGCGAGCCACAGGTGCTTAACGAAGTGCCGCCTTACCAATGTATGCGCTGCAAAAAGCCCTTCGGTACGCTCAAAGCTATTGAGTCCATGCTGGGCAAGCTGGCCGGGCACGCCATGTTCCAAGGTGAGGCACTTAACCGCCTGAAAATGTGCGGTGACTGCCGCGTTATTGACATGTATTCTGCTGACAACGAAAGCAAGATCAACAATCTATGAGCGAACTATCCGGCTCCACCCTTGACGAAGAAACCGCGCGTGCCGAGGTCTATGGCCTACTGGCCGCGCTGTACTACGCCCCGCCCACTCCCGAGCTTTTAGCGCAGCTGCGCGTAGCCGTGACTGAGGCACCCACCAAAGGCGGTTTGCTTGAAGAGCCATGGCGCGCCGTGGTGGCTGCCACTCGTAACGCAGACGATGCCGCCATTGCCAGCGAGTACAACGCACTGTTTGCTGGCGTAGGCAAGCCCGAGGTGTATTTGTTTGGCTCGCACTACCTCAGTGGCTTTTTAAATGAGAAGCCTCTAGCTCGATTGCGGACAGACCTGACTAAGCTGGGCCTAGAGCGTGATGAGACCATGCCCGAGACCGAAGACCACTTTGCCTACCTGTGCGAAGTCATGCGCTATCTGATAGCTGCTGACGACATAGCTGTGGCCAACCTTACACAACAAAAAGCGTTTTTTGGTGACCATGTGCAGGCCTGGACTGAGGCCATGTGCACGGCAATAGCAGCGCATCCACGTGCAAAGTTTTATGCGTCACTTGCTGGTTTTACCCATGCATTTTTGATGGTCGAGCAGCAAGGTTTTGACATGTTGGTGTGAGCCAGCATGCGCTCTGATTTGCAACAAACTAGCCGCGTTATTTGGTCCCTACCAATTTATTAAAACAAACGGCTTCCTAGTGTTTTCCCGAGGTGGTTTTTATGCACTTTGTCGCAGGGTTGACTAGCAAGTTGTAAGCAAACGGTATATAGTAAATGTGTAATTATTCGATATAGTTTGGAGACAAAAAATGGAAAAAACTCAAACGCAGACCTCACGCCGTGGGCTCTTATTTGGCGCTGCCGCTGCGGGCGCTGTTGTAGCCACTGTTGCTGCACTCCCTAGCATCCAAGCTACCGAGGCCACCCCAGCTATATCCAAGCCCGCCCCTGAAAAAGGTGGCGGCTACACGGTGACCGAACACGTGAAGCATTACTACCGCACTGCTCTTATTTAACTCCCCCCAACTTCGGAGTGTTTTATGTTGTTAACTAAAAAGTCTGGCACCGCTCACGGTGCAAGCCAGCGCGACAGCGCACGTTCACCTTTTGTGCACAGCCTCTCACGCGGCTTAACGCAAGCTATCCCCACCATGGACCGTCGCGTTTTCTTGCGCCGTTCGGGTTTGGGTGTGGGTGTGGGTATTGCAGCCTCGCAACTGACTTTGGTGAAGAAAGCCAAAGCTGCTGACGGCAAATCAATCCTTGGCGACGGCAAAATTGAAGTCAAACGTACAGTGTGCACGCACTGCTCAGTTGGCTGCGCAATTGATGCCGTAGTTGAAAACGGCGTGTGGGTTCGCCAAGAGCCAGTGTTTGACTCTCCTATTAATTTAGGCGGTTCATGCGCTAAAGGTGCTGCTTTGCGCGAGCATGGCCATGGCGAGTTTCGCCTACGCTACCCGATGAAGCTGGTGAACGGCAAATATGAGCGCATCAGTTGGGACACGGCATTGACTGAGATTAGCGCCAAGATGCTTGAGCTGAAAAAAGCCAGTGGTCCAGACAGCGTGTACTTTGTTGGCTCGTCTAAACACAATAACGAGCAAGCCTACTTGCTGCGCAAATTCGTCAGCTTTTGGGGCAGCAACAACTGTGACCACCAAGCACGTATTTGCCACTCCACCACGGTGGCTGGCGTAGCCAACACTTGGGGCTACGGCGCCATGACCAACAGCTACAACGACATGCAAAACAGCAAGGTCGCTATGTACATTGGCTCTAACGCAGCCGAGGCGCACCCTGTGTCACTGGTGCACATGTTGCACGCCAAAGAAAACGGTTGCAAGATGATCGTGGTAGACCCACGCTTTACTCGCACAGCAGCCAAAGCAGATGAGTTTGTGCGTCTTCGCTCTGGTTCAGACATTCCGTTTATTTTTGGTCTCTTGCACCACATCTTTAAGAACGGCTGGGAAGATAAAAAATACATTAATGACCGCGTCTTTGGCATGGAAAAAGCCAAAGAAGACGTCATGGCCAAATGGACACCAGACAAGGTGGAAGAAGCCTGCGGAGTCAAAGAAGAGCAAATGTACAAAGTGGCCAAGATGCTCAGCGATAGCCGCCCTGGCACCATCGTGTGGTGCATGGGCCAAACCCAACACACTACTGGTAACGCAGTAGTGCGCGCATCTTGCATTTTGCAGCTCGCTTTGGGTA
>JANOSN010000249.1:0-1987 GCA_031415895.1 Polaromonas sp.
CCCACCTGCCACTGGGGTACCCGCTACCAAGGTAGTGGTGGCGGTGCCAAGGGTGACTGAGCTTGCACCCGTAAACTCAATAAACTCGCGCACAGCATTGGCCACGCTGTTACCGTCAACGTCCTGTGCGCTGGCCACCAAGCCATAAATAGTAGCGGGCGTTGCAGTACCTGTTTGCACAAAAGCAAAGTCGAATTTGACATAGCATTCACTATTTAAGTTAGTGGTTGGAGTGCCAGCACAGGTAATGACGGGCTGAAAGCGCGCTGTAGTTGTCGTAAGCACGTTATCGTCCAAGAGGGTTAGCGTTGCAGTTACGACTCCTGTCGCGGGTGTACTGAACTGAGCTAAAGTGACTAAGGCATCAATGCCCGGCAACACGTTGGCATAGCGGTAGACCGCACCTTGGCTCAAAGCGGTGCCAGAGCTGAGCGTAGCGGGGCCAGTAAAGTTAAGAAATGTTTGCGCTTGTGCCATGCTGGGCAGCAACAAGCTAGCGGATAAAGCAAGCAAGCTGCCTGCTAGACGCAAAATTGTGCGACATCGTAATAGTTCGACGACGAAAACGGCCTTAAGATAACTTATAAATCGCGCACTGTTCAAAAACATAAATTAGCCTTCTACCGCAGCCCAATCAGTCCATCAGACAGATCCGAATGCATTTGTAAACATTGATGCTCTATTGTATGTAAATACAAAGACTTAGTAACCCAAAACGATTTTTGCGCGCATTAAACTTACAAATGCTTGGGTTTTAGGATGAATGCAACAAATAGTGCGCGTTAACTTGGCTAAAAACCAACGCCACCGACCGGCAAACACTAGCCGCAAAACTAGGTGTGCAGCCGCGATGTTTTGGGCAAATGCGCCATTAAAAACTCCATCTGGTCGGCCAGTATGCGACGGTTGCGCAAAATGAAGTCCTCCCATAGGCTGGGCACGTACGGCGCGTACATCAGCGGCATGTGAGCCTGCTCGGGTGTTCGGTTAGCTTTGCGGTGGTTGCATGATTGGCAGGCTGTCACCACGTTCATCCAGGTATCCAGGCCGTTTTGGCCGTAGGGAATAATATGCTCACGAGTCAAGTCGTCTTCGTGGTGCAACTGGCCACAGTAGGCGCACACATTGCGATCGCGGGAAAACAGCTTGCCGTTGGTCAAGCCTGGGCGCAACTCAAAGGGGTTGATATTGGGCACACCCTTGGTGCCGATAATGCTGTTGACCGTAATCATGGACTGCAGGCCTGTGACAGCGTTATGACCGCCGTGGTACACCGCTACCTCGCCGCCAGACTCCCAGCGTACGTCCTCAGCGGCATAATGGGTTACCGCTTGTTCCAAGCTAATCCACGACTGTGGCAGCCCCTGGGCTGAGAGTTTCAAGACCTTCAAAACGAACCTCCGTGAAATTTAAACCACTTACCATCGCACCGAAAAACGAAACGCGCTTGTCTTAAAGCACAATATACCTTAGTTTTGCGTTATTTCTAAGACAAAAACCCTGTCCAACCCAGTGTAAATATGCTGGAGCAGCTATCAAATTGATACTCATAAAGTGATGCCATGAAGGTATTTAGAGGCTTTGGCCGTGCGATTAGTTCAGACGCTGCAAATGCCGCAACGCCAGCGGTGCAACAGCTGGCAGGCTGCGCTTTGACGATTGGTAATTTTGATGGCGTGCACCGTGGCCACCAAGCCATGATCGCGCTGCTGAAAAACGAAGCCTCGCACCGCGCTGTGCCCAGCTGTGTGGTGACCTTTGAGCCGCATCCGCGAGATTATTTTGCAGCCCGCGCAGGCAAGCCAGAATTAGCACCAGCACGTATCGGCACCTTGCGCGATAAGCTGACCGAGCTTAAGCGCTGCGGTGTAGACCAAGTGGCGGTGTTACCGTTTAACGCCGCTTTGGCCGCCTTATCGCCCCAAGCCTTTATTGACGATGTGCTGATTCAAGGGCTGGGGGCTAAGTATGTACTGGTGGGCGATGA
>JANOSN010000250.1:0-2781 GCA_031415895.1 Polaromonas sp.
CATGAACTTGCGTGATGTCAAAGCGGCGCTGGCGCGGCGCGGGTAAATAAATATTTAACTATCTTCCGCTCATTTCAGCGCCTTCCGTTCGACCTGAGCTTGTCGAAGGGTTCGCTAAGGCTTCGACAAGCTCAGCCCGAACGGATCTTAAGCAGAGTGCTTAGCCGCAGCTCGCAGCTTGTCTTTTTTGCTAGGCCGCAGGCCTTTGACACCACCATTAGAAGGAGATGCAGCAATCGGCTCAGGCACTTCTTCAGTCGGCTTAAAACCCGCAACAAGTTCTAACGCCACGTCCAAGCTTTGGCGCTTTGCTATCAGTTGCCAATGCGCCAGCATAGGCGCAGTCACAAAGCTTACCGCTAGCCCGCTCTCACCTGCGCGGCCTGTGCGGCCAATGCGGTGGGTGTAGTCCACCGCAGAGCGCGGCAAGTCGTAGTTCACCACCACGGGCAGCTGCGCAATGTCGATACCGCGTGCCGCTACATCGGTGGCCACCACTACGCGCAGCTTGGAAGCTTTAAAGTCCATCAACACCTGCGTACGCTTGCCTTGGCTTAGCTCACCATGAAACGGCTCGGCCGTGATGCCCGCTGTGCGCAGCTTGACGGCAATAATTTCAGTGGCGTGTTTGGTGGCGGCAAACACCAGCACGCGGCTGTACTTTTCAGTTTCTATCAAATGGCGCAGCAGCTGCGTGCGCCGGGGTGTGTCTACCGCAATGGCGCGCTGGGCAATGTCTGCTGCCTGTTCGGGCGGGGCTATCACCTCTACCCGCACGGGGTTGGTCAACATGCTGTTGGCCAGCGCCACCATAGCCGTCGGAAAGGTGGCTGAGAAAAACAAGTTTTGCCGTTTGCGCGGCAGCATGGCCACAATGCGGCCCAGCTCATCGCCAAAGCCCAGGTCTAGCAGCCTGTCGGCCTCGTCTAGCACCAGCGTGCAGACTTGCCCAATGCTCAGTGCGTTGCTGTCGATCAAATCTAGCAGCCGCCCCGGTGTGGCCACTACGATATCGGCCCCGCCGCGCAAATGCATCATTTGCGGGTTGATCGACACGCCGCCAAACACCACCGCCACCTTCACACGCTGGGGCAGGTATTTGGCAAAGCTGTTAATAGCATTGCCCACCTGCACCGCCAGCTCGCGCGTGGGCACAATGATCAGGCTGTGTGTGCGGCGTGGCTGCGTAGCTGCAGCTTGCGCAATGTGCTGCAGCATCGGCAACGAAAAAGCCGCAGTTTTGCCCGAGCCAGTTTGCGCAGACCCCAGCACGTCACGGCCTTGCAAAATAGCGGGGATAGCCGCTGTTTGAATTTCAGTGGGTGCAGTGAAGCCCTCTTCTTTTAAGGCACGTTGCAACGCAGACAACACGGCAGGGGAAAAACCTAGGGCAGAAAATGGCATGAGCTGAGTGTGTTTGCTAAATGAGGCGAGAAAGCGTACAACCAATGGATTGCAGCCGGGTCGCCACAGGCTGAGTTTACGCCCCAGCGCAGGTAGGCTCAATTTTACGGCCCATTGGGAGTGTTTGATGTCTACTGAAATTTTCGATGCCATCGTCATCGGCGCGGGGCAAGCCGGGCCTGCTATGGCTGCGCGCTGCACCAAAGAGGGCCTGCGCACGGCCATTATTGAACGCGGCCATTGGGGTGGCACCTGCGTGAATGTAGGCTGCATACCCAGCAAAACACTGATTGCCAGCGCCCGTGCTATCCATATGGCCCGAAGGGGCGATGAATTCGGGTTTTCTGCGGGCGATATTCGCGTCAACATGCAGCGCATCAAGGCACGTAAAGACGCCATCGTGCTCAAGTCGCGCGACGGCGTGCTGCATTGGATGCAGGGCCTAAAAAACGCTGAGGTGATTCAAGGCCAAGCCACCTTTACGGGGCCGCGCACGGTGCAGGTGGGCACGCGTACGTTGACTGCCGAGCGCATTTTCATCAATGTGGGGGGCCGCGCCAGCGTGCCTGACCTGCCAGGCGTGGCTGACGTACCCCACCTGGACAACGCTTCCATCATGGAGCTGGCCGAAGTGCCGCAGCACTTGGTGATTGTGGGCGGCAGCTACATTGGCCTGGAGTTTGCGCAGATGATGCGGCGCTTTGGTGCCAAAGTAACCGTGGTGGAACGCTCAGCCAAGCTACTGCCGCGCGAGGACGAAGACGTGTCCAACGGTATTCGCGCCATTTTGGAGGCAGAAGGTATAGAGCTGCAATTAGCGTCGCAGTGCATGTCCCTGTCGCGCAATGGCAGCCAAGTGGTGGTGGGCGCATTGTGCGGCAACTACTCGCCTGCCATCACAGGCAGCCATGTGCTGCTGGCGGTGGGCCGACAACCCAACACCGATGGTATGGGGCTAGAGGCCGCAGGCATTGCACTAGATGAGCGTGGCTGCATTGTGGTGGACGACCAGTTGCGCAGCAGCGCACAGGGCGTGTGGGCCATGGGCGACTGCAATGGCAAAGGTGCTTTTACCCACACCGCCTGGAACGACTATGAAATCATCGCGACCAACCTGTTTGACAACGACCCACGCCGCGTGAGCCAGCGCATACCCTGCTACGCGCTGTTTATCGACCCTGCCTTGGGCCGTATAGGCATGACTGAGCGGGAGGTGCGCGCCAGTGGCCGCAAGGCGCTAGTAGCGCGTATGCCCATGCAGCGCGTAGGCCGCGCGCGCGAGGCCAGCGAAACACAGGGCCTGATGAAAGCCTTGGTCGATGCCGAATCAGGGCACCTGCTAGGCGCCGCTATTTTGGGCATGAACGGCGACGAAGT
>JANOSN010000251.1:0-3511 GCA_031415895.1 Polaromonas sp.
CGATCCGCTTCGGGTCCACCTCCGGCCGCGCCTCCAGCCATATCGACAAGCAGCGCATGGCTTGGTTCAATACAGGTTTGCAGTCGGGGAATATGAAATCTTGTGATACTTTCAGTGCTAAGGCGCTTTGATTTTTACTCCTGCGCATACTCCATGCTTTTGTAGCCTTGTTCTCGCACCGCACACTGCTGCGCCGCTGGCTATTCGCCACCCGACGCCACGGGCACAACGGCCAAGCATCTCCAGTACTCACTCCGGGGGAAATAACGAGCCTCGCCTGTGGCTCAAACATCTAAATTTCTTATCCCCCTGCGTTCCGTGCTTCGAGCCCGGGGGTCGAATCGGTGGCGTGAGGCACTGCGCCGCAGCAGAGTGCTTTCACTGGGCTAGGGTTAATGGTTAATGTGGTCGCTGCGTATCAGTGCTGTGATTAACTCAATCTAAAAGCCTGCTCGCTTTGAGTTTGTATCACTATAAAAATCATAGCTATCTGAGCAATAAATACTTGGACTACAAGCACTTTTGATTGGTAAAAGCACCCTAAACACCCCAGTACAGCGCAGCAGCGTACGGTGTGCCTATGCCATCCCAATCAGGGCCGCAGGTCCGGGTGGCATGGGCACACCGTGCGCTGTTGCGCGACCGCGAGGTCTTAGGAAAGAAACATCAGCTAAGGACCATACCTAACCCTTAGCCTTATCAGCCTCAGTAGTAAACGAGTCCGCAAAAAATTCATCCGCTGGCAGCCCGGCCAGCTTGGTGTAGTCAGCCAAAGCCGAGTCAATGACGATCGGTGCGCCGCAGGCATACACTTGGTAGCCGCTTAAGTCGGGCAGGTCTTGCAACACCGCTTGGTGGACAAAACCTGTGCGGCTTGTCCATGCGTCCTCGGGGGTGGCGTTAGATATGACGGGGATGTATTTAAGATGCGGCATGTCGGCCACTTTGTCCATCACCCAGTCGTGCATGTACAAATCTTCAGGGCGACGACCGCCCCAGTACAGCGTGGCAGGGCGGGTGATGTTTTTAAACTGCATATGCTCAATCAATGCCTTGATCGGTGCAAAGCCGGTGCCCGATGCCAACAAAACCATCGGCTTGTCAGAATCGCGCAAATAAAAGCTGCCAAAAGGCCCCTCAATGCGCAAAATTTCTTTTTCTTTCATCGCGCTAAACACATGGTCGGTAAATTTACCGCCGGGTGTGTGGCGAATGTGCAGCTCAATCGTCGGCGCGCCTGCTACCAGTGTGTGCGGCGCGTTGGCCATGCTGTAGCTGCGGCGTGCGCCGTCGCGTAGCAAAAATTCGACATACTGGCCTGCATGAAACTGCATCACATCGTTAGCAGGCAGTTGCAGTTTGACCAACATCACGTCGGGCGATTTTTTCTCTAGCAACGTTACGCGGGATGGCATTTTCTTAATCGGCATGGCACCGGCTTCGGTGACTTGGCGGCTTTCTAGCACCACGTCACTGTGCGGCACGCCGCAGCAGGTCAGGACAAAGCCGTTGGCTTCTTCGTCGGCGCTTAAAGCTTTGCTTTGGTGTGGGCCGTGCACTACCGTGCCTTCTATTTTTTTGCATTTGCAGCTGCCGCACGCGCCGTCTTTGCAGCCGTAGGGCATGCCTATGCCTTGGGCAATGCCTGCAGACAATATGGTTTGATCAGGATTGACAGTAAAACTGCGGCCACTGGGCTGCACGGTAACGGTAAACGACATGAAACAATCTTCCTTGGTATGCTTAGAAGCTTTTAGCAAACTGAAATTAAAGTTTTGCTGATCACTTCACTGCCTATATTGTGCCTTCAAACCAATCTCCCCTGGGTGCGCGTCCCCGCCGCTTTCGTCAACAACGCATATTGATCGTCGGCTGTGGTGACGTGGGCCTGCGTGTGGCACGCGCGCTGCCTGCTGGCGTGCGCGTGCTAGCGCTGACCTCATCGCCCGAGCGCTTGCCTGCCCTGCGCGCGGCAGGCATTACGCCCCTGCTGGGCAACCTTGACAACGCTGCCAGTCTGGCCCGCATCTCGGGCCTGGCCACCCGCGTGTTACACCTAGCCCCGCCACCCACCGACAACGAAAAGCAGTGGTGGCGCGACCCGCGCACCCAACGCTTGGTGCGCGCCCTGCGCCAGCGCAGCTTGCCCAGCCATGTGGTGTACGGCTCAACCAGCGGCGTGTATGGCGACTGCGAAGGCCAGTGGGTGGCCGAGACGCGGCCCGTGGCCCCGCACACGCCGCGCGCACAGCGGCGGGTAGATGCTGAGCAGTCCATACGCTTTTTAGGCCGCAGCGGCGTGACCGCTAGCATTTTGCGCATTCCCGGTATTTATGCGGCTGACCGCGACGGTGGCACGCCGCGTGCGCGCTTGGTCAAAGGCACGCCCGTGCTGCGCGCTGAAGATGACGTGTACACCAACCACATTCATGCGGACGATTTGGCGCGCGCCTGCATTGCTGCGCTGTGGCGCGGCAAGCCGCAGCGCATAGTCAACGTCAGTGATAACAGCCAGCTGAAAATGGGCGATTATTTTGACCAAGCCGCTGATTTGTATGGCCTGCCGCGCCCGCCACGCGTAGCCCGCGCCAGCGCACAAGACCAGTTGCCGCTGATGCTGCTGAGCTTTATGAGCGAGTCGCGCAGGCTGCTCAACACCCGCATGTTGCAAGAGCTGCGTATGGTGCTGAATTACCCCACCACGATGGATGGCCTGCGCAATACTGCAAGCTGATAGAGCAAATTGCACCATTTTTGATAGCTTAGGGTGTCGCCCCTAAAGAGCAGTTTTTAGGGGTGTTTCCCCTGCAAAGATCAAACATCGCCTGCCATACTGTTATTTCAATCATCACGCATTCATAGGTTTGCGCTTGAAAAAATAATTGGGAAGATTTGGCATGTTTGATTACATCATCGTCGGCGCGGGTACTGCAGGCAGCATATTGGCTGGGCGCTTAAGCGAAGACGCGAACGTTAAAGTTTGTTTACTGGAAGCTGGCCCTGTCGATAAGTCAGTGCTAATCCATTGCCCGGCAGGCTTGGCCGTGATGGCGCAAATGGGCGGCGGCAACTGGCGCTTTGAGACGACACCACAAGCAGGCTTAAATGGCCGCAAGGGCTACCAGCCGCGCGGCAAGGTGCTGGGTGGCAGCAGCTCCATCAACGCCATGTGCTACATACGCGGCCAAGCGCAAGACTACGACCATTGGGAGCAAGAGGGCAACCCCGGCTGGGGCTGGAACGACCTGTTGCCCTACTTTAAAAGCTCAGAGACTAACGAGCGTGCAGCCACTGGCGATTTTGCCCAATGGCACGGCACCAGCGGCCCACTGAACGTGATGGATCTGCGCAGCCCCAACCGCTTTGGCCCCGCGTTTATCGACGCCGCCGTACAAGCCGGTTACCCACGCAACGACGACTTCAACGGTGCCAGCCAAGAGGGCATGGGCAGGTACCAAGTGACCCACAAAAACGGCGAGCGCTGGAGTGTGGCCAAGGGCTACCTCACGCC
>JANOSN010000252.1:0-1411 GCA_031415895.1 Polaromonas sp.
TTTAAAAAGACCGTCACTATCAATTTGATTGGCAGCTTCAACATGATTCGCCTAGCGGCTGAGGCCATGTGCAAAAACGAGCCCGAGGCCACCATGGAGCGCGGCTGCTTGATCAGCACGGCATCGGTTGCAGCCTATGACGGACAGATCGGCCAAGCGGCCTACAGCGCGTCTAAAGGCGGCATTGTGGGCATGACGCTGCCGATTGCCCGCGACCTGGCACGCAACGGTATCCGCAACATGACGATTGCACCGGGCATCATGGGTACGCCGATGATGTTTGGCATGGCACAAGACGTGCAAGACGCGCTAGCCGCCGCAGTACCCTTCCCTAGCCGTTTGGGTACGCCGCAAGACTACGCAAAATTAGCGCTGCATATTTTTGAGAACGATTTGCTCAATGGCGAGACGATTCGTTTAGATGGTGCTATTCGTTTGGCACCTAAGTAAACGCTATTGATTTCGTAGCTGCCTGAGCAATAAATACTTGGACTACAAGCACTTTTCGTCGTTAAACACAGTAAAAACAGGCACTCAAAAGCTAATCCTAGGCGATGGCATATTAGCTTTAAGCCATACCTGCTTAGGCTGATAAGACACGACCAATACCTGCTGTAATGCAGGCGGTAGTTGCAAGATAACTGAGCTGAAATCGCTGGCGTTATTTGATTTAGTTTCGGCACGAATCTCCATTGGCACCGCGTGCGCGTGATCGTTCGGGGCCACTATGGCCTGCATAGCGCGCTGCTGGAGCAGCTTGTGCACAGGAGCCGAACTTGGCCACACCCACTGTGCAAGTACTGCAGTTTTACCACTGCCCAGCACCACACTGGTGCCGCTCTGCAGCTTGCGTTGCGCCACTAGCAACTGCGCTTGAAACTCCTGCGGCTTCATGGCAGCGTGCAGCATGACAAACTCTTGCAAACTGGTTTGCGGTGCCAACACTTGGTGCAGCACCTTGGGGTAGTCCACAAAAAGTGTCAGCGCTAAATGCTGATGGTCACGCAGCACCAAGGTGGCGCGGTTGTCTTGCAGCTCATGGGCTGCGGCACTTTGTGCCATTGACCCCAACAGCGCAATCAGCAAGATATAGGTTTTCATCAACAACCAGCCTTTATCGGCAATAAGACACTGTGGGCTGAGTAGTTGAGCCAGCGCTGTTGGTAAATTGGAAATTCCAGCAGGCTGTTTTGCCAGGGTTAGACGATAGCAGCGTGGTCAAGGCAGTGCCAGTGACAGATTTGTAGCGAATGTTGTAGGTACCGGGCGCATTAGGGAATTGGTCTGATCCAGTCTCGGTCGTGGTGAAAGAGAGCGCTGAATTGAAATTCAGCACCTGGTAGCCGTCGGTAGCGTCGGTGGTAAGCGTCATGTTAGTCACAGCAAAAGGTACAACCGGCGGTTGGCGCAA
>JANOSN010000253.1:0-1623 GCA_031415895.1 Polaromonas sp.
GCCGCGCAACCGCGACAGCGACTTTTTGTACCGCCACGACAGCTACTTTTACTACCTTACCGGCTTTACCGAGCCTGGTGCCACGCTGGTCATCCAGTCTGACGGCACCACCACGCTGTTTTGCCAGCCCAAAGACCTAGAACGCGAGATATGGGACGGCTACCGCCTAGGCCCCGAGGCCGCGCCCGAGGGGCTGGGCCTAACTGCCGCGCACTCCAACACCGAGATAGAGCAACACCTGCCCAAGCTGTTAGAAAACCAGCACACCGTGTGGTACCCGTTTGCCATCCACAGCGGCCTGGAGACGCGCGTCGATGGCTGGCTGGGCAAGGTGCGCGCCCGCGTGCGCTACGGCGCGCTGTGCCCCGAGCAGCAGCGCGACCTGTGCAGCATCTTGGACGAAATGCGCATGGTTAAAGACACTCACGAGATCGCCACCATGCGCCGCGCCGCGCAAATCAGCGCCGGTGCCCACATCCGCGCCATGCAGCTATGCGCCCGCATGATCAAAGCTGGTAAAGACGTGCGCGAATACCACCTAGATGCCGAGCTGCTGCACGAATTTAGATTGCACGGCTCACAATACCCCGCCTACGGCAGCATAGTAGCCGCCGGAGCTAACGCCTGCGTGCTGCACTACCGCGCCGATGCAGCCCCGGTAAAAAGCGGCGACCTGGTGCTGATAGACGCAGGCTGCGAGCTAGACGGATATGCGTCAGACATCACCCGCACCTTCCCTGCCAACGGCAAGTTCACCGGCCCGCAAAAAGAACTGTACGAACTGGTGCTAGCCAGCCAAGAGGCCGCCATAGCAGTGACCAAACCCGGCATGCGATTTGTAGACCCGCACGAGGCTGCAGTCAAAGTGCTAGCCCAAGGCATGCTCGACGTAGGGCTGCTCAGCCGCGACAAACACGGCAGTGCCCAAGACGTCATCGACACCCGCGCCTACTTTCAGTTCTACATGCACCGCACCGGCCACTGGCTAGGCATGGACGTGCACGACTGCGGTGGCTACAACGAGCTAAGCGAGCTAGCCAACACCACCGAACGCAAAGACCCGCTCAGCAACGAAACCATCAAAAATCGCCCCAGCCGCATATTGCGCGAAGGCATGGTGTTGACCATCGAACCCGGCATCTACGTGCGCCCCGCAGCCGGTGTGCCCGAGAAGTTTCACAATATCGGTATTCGGATTGAGGATGATGCTGTGGTGAATGCGAAGGGGTGTGAGTTGATGAGTCGGGGGGTGCCAGTGAAGATCGCGGAAATTGAAATATTAATGAAGTAATAGGGCAAAACCTAAATACTTCATTGCTTTCTTGCAATTAAACTCTCAGTAATGACAAGAGTTAGCGTTCGACCTGAACTACTTCGCTGGGCGCGTGAGCGCTCGCGCGTGGAGTTGCCTGCCCTTGAACGAAAATTTCCTAAGCTCAAAGAGTGGGAAAGCGGTGAAACTGCACCAACACTTAAGCAGCTAGATTCTTTTGCGCGAGCTACCTATGCGCCAGTAGGTTATTTGTTTCTTCAGCAGCCGCCATTCGAAAGTATTCCAATACCCGACTTTAGAACAATAGCAAACCAAGAAATTGGTAAACCTAGCCCCAACTTGCTTGATAC